>JANNYI010000200.1:0-5042 GCA_031410015.1 Betaproteobacteria bacterium
GTGCAGATCAATTCCGAGGCGGCGGGCTACTCGCCACTCGAAGCTGAGCAGCGACTGACCTTCCCGATCGAGACCGCCATCGCCGGCCTGCCAGGGCTCGATTACACGCGGTCGGTATCGCGCTACGGCCTCAGTCAGGTCACCGTCATCTTCAAAGATGGCACCGACATCTATTTCGCGCGGCAGCTGGTCAACGAGCGCCTGCAATCGGTGCGAAGCCAGTTGCCCGCAGGCATCGAGCCACAGCTTGGGCCGATCGCCAGCGGTCTCGGCGAAATCTTCATGTACACGGTGGAAGCCAAGGAAGGCGCTACGAAGCCGGACGGATCGGAATGGACGCCGGAAGACCTGCGGACGTTGCAGGACTGGGTGATCCGCCCGCAGCTCCGCAACACGCCGGGCGTCACCGAGGTGAACACCATCGGCGGTTTCGTGCGGCAGTACCACGTCACGCCGTGGCCGGATCGCCTCGCCGCCGCTGGCCTCACGATGAAGGACGTCACCGAGGCGCTCTCGGCGAACAACGGCAACGTCGGCGCCGGGTACGTCGAGCGCTACGGCGAACAGCTTCTCGTGCGCTCGACCGGACAGGCCGCCGGCATCGAAGACCTTCAACGCATTATCGTCGCCACTCGCGGTGGCGTGCCGATCCGCGTCGCCGACGTGGCCTACGTCATCATGGGTGAGGAGTTGCGGACGGGCGCAGCGACCGAAGACGGACGTGAGATCGTCCTTGGCACGGTCTTCATGCTGCTCGGCGAGAACAGCCGAACCGTGTCGCGCGCCGCCGCCGAACGGCTGGAGGTCGCGGCGCGTTCGCTACCTGAAGGCGTCGTCGCGAAGTCGATCTATGACCGGACCGCGCTGGTGGATCGCACGATCAAGACGGTGGAGACGAACCTTGTCGAAGGCGCACTCCTCGTCATCGTGGTGCTCTTCCTGCTGCTTGGGAACATTCGCGCTGCCTTGATCACGGCGGCGATCATTCCGCTGTCCATGCTGCTGACGATCACGGGCATGGTGCAGAACCGCGTCTCGGGCAATCTGATGAGCCTTGGCGCGCTCGACTTCGGCCTCATCGTGGATGGCGCCGTCATCATCGTTGAAAACTGCCTGCGACGCTTCGGCATGGAGCAGCATCGGCTTGGCCGTCTGTTGACCCATGACGAACGGTTCCGGCTGGCGGAAAGCGCGACGGGCGAGGTGATCAAGCCATCGATCTTCGGCGTGATGATCATCACGCTGGTCTATGTGCCGATTTTCGCGCTCTCCGGCGTGGAAGGGAAGATGTTCCACCCGATGGCGTTCACCGTCGTGTTCGCGCTGACGGCGGCGCTGATCCTGTCGCTCACGTTCGTGCCGGCGGCAGTGGCGCTCTTCGTCACCGGCAAGGTGGACGAGAAGGAGAGCCCGGTAATGCGTGCGGCCCGCTCGCTCTATGAGCCGGCGCTGGCGTGGGCGACACGCGCCCGCCGCCTGATCGTCATCGGCGCCATAGCACTCGTCGCCGCGACGGGTCTTCTCGCTTCCAGGATGGGCTCGGAGTTCATTCCGAACCTCGACGAAGGCGACATCGCCCTGCACGCGCTACGCATCCCCGGCACCAGCCTGACACAGGCGATCCGCATGCAGACGGCGCTGGAGAAGCGGCTACAGCAGTTTCCCGAAGTCGAGCGCATCGTGTCGAAGATCGGCACCGCCGAGGTGGCGACCGATCCGATGCCGCCATCCGTGGCTGACACATTCATCCTGCTGAAGGATCGCAAGGATTGGCCCAACCCTTGGAAGTCCCGACAGGCGCTTGTCGATGAGATGCAGGTCGCCGTGGCGACGATCCCCGGCAACAACTATGAGTTCACGCAGCCAATCCAGATGCGCTTCAACGAGCTGATCTCCGGCGTGCGATCGGATGTGGCCGTGAAGGTGTTCGGCGATGATCTTGATCAACTTCTTGCGACGGGCGACGCCATCGAGAACATGCTGAAGGCCATCCCTGGCGCCGAGGACGTGAAGGTCGAGCAGATCACCGGCCTGCCTGTGTTGCAGATCGATCCCGACCGTGCCGCCCTGGCGCGCCACGGGCTGAACGTGGCCGATCTTCAGAGTGTTCTCAGTGTTTCACTCGGTGGCGCACAGGCAGGGCAGGTGTTCGAGGGCGATCGCCGCTTCGATGTCGTCGTGCGTCTGCCGGAACGGCTTCGTCAGGACATCGACGAGATCGGACGACTACGTATTCCGCTCGCCGGCGCCGAGGACGGCGTACGCGGCTTTGTGCCTTTGCAAGAGGTCGCGTCGGTCAAGCTCGTCGTCGGACCGAACCAGATCAGTCGTGAAAACGGCAAGCGACGCGTCGTCATCACCGCCAACGTGCGGGGCCGTGACCTCGGCTCGTTCGTCACGGAGGCGCAACGCCGCGTCGGCGCGGATGTCACGCTTCCGGCGGGCTACTGGATCGCTTACGGCGGGACATTCGAGCAGCTCATCTCTGGCGCACAACGTCTGGCGCTCGTCGTGCCTGCATCGTTGCTGCTGATCTTCGGCCTGCTCTACGGTCTGTTCCGTTCGGCGAAAGATGCGGCGATCGTATTCTCAGGCGTGCCGTTGGCGCTCACCGGCGGCGTGTTGGCGCTGATGCTGCGAGGGCTGCCGCTCTCGATTTCGGCGGGTGTTGGGTTCATCGCCCTGTCCGGCGTAGCCGTGCTCAATGGCGTCGTCATGCTGACGTTCATCAGATCACTGCGCGCCGAAGGCATGCCGCTCGATGACGCGATCCGGGAGGGCGCTCTGACACGCCTGCGGCCCGTGTTGATGACCGCGTTGGTCGCTAGTCTTGGCTTCATCCCGATGGCGTTCAACGTGGGCGCTGGGGCGGAAGTTCAACGACCACTGGCCACCGTGGTGATCGGCGGTATCATCTCCTCGACGATCCTGACGCTGCTGGTGCTGCCGGTGCTGTACCGGCTTGTGCATCGCCAGACGGAACGCGATGACGAAGCGTGGGAGCAGCCGGGCGAACCGGCGCCGGTGCGGACATGATGATACTGAGGCGCGTCGGGACGAATCTTCAGGCGTCGCTACGCTTCCGGAGGCCCGGTGAACGTCGTCGCGAGACCGACGAGTGCGAGGGCGACAACAAACAATGCCGTGTCCACGCCAAGCGTGATGCTGAGCATCCTTCGGCCTCGGCTTGCGTCCTCGGTCATCGTCCGCGAGATCAGGATTTTGTTTACGGCGCCGAGCGCAAGGACGATGGACGCCACGCCCAGCTTGAAGAGCAACAGCTGACCGTAGGTCGTCGTAACAATCGCCGGCAAGCCACCTGCGAGTACCCAGGTAAGCACCAGTCCCAGACCGAACAGCAGCGGAACGGCGACCACGGCTACGACGCTGAATCGCCGAAGCCGCGCATCGAGACCTTCATCTGACAGTGATATCGTTGGCCATAGGGTGACAGGGGCGCAGAACCAGAACGCCGCAATCAGGACATGCGTGCCAATCAGCAACGGGACGAGCCCAGGATTGTCGAGAGCCTGCGCGTGGCCGGTCAGCGCGAACGACGCCGCGATGGCGACCGCGCCGATACCAGCAAGGAAGGGTACTCGGCCAAACCACGCACCGACAAGCATTCCGGCGCCGGTGGCCAGCGCGGTCGTCGTTGCGGCCTGGCTCCGCCACGTCCAGTTGAACGTGGTAGTGTCCAACGCCGCGCTCAACGAGCCGCCCAGCTGCGCGTTCACGATCGCCAACTTCGCCACGGCGAACGCGACGGCAATCAGCGCCGCAATGCCGGCGAACCGCAGCGCGCTTGATCGTTGCTTCCGTTCGATGATGGATAGCGCGGCGTGTAGTCCAATGCCTGCGGCGAGCAGGGATGAAACATACAGCCCGATCTTGGCGGTGAAGAGCCACGGCAGTAGAGAGTCGGCTTCCATCTACACGTCACCCGATCGTCTGTGTAAGAGGGCGACCGTGTGGGGAACGGTCGGCGAAGCGAGGAAGGTCGCAATGGTTGGGACGATCAGGTGCTCGCTCCCAAGTTGCCACAGGTGGATACGCGGAAGGCGTCCAAAACCCTCACCGCGCATCCAGCATGGATTGTCAGGTCAGCCGCACGGTGCTGAGCCGCAATGCGTTCACGATCACGGATACCGACGACAACGCCATGGCGCCGGCGGCGATCATCGGCGAGAGGAGGTCTCCCGTGAAGGGGTACAGGACGCCCGCCGCGATCGGAATGCCGGCGACGTTGTACGCGAACGCGAAGAACAGATTCTGGCGAATGTTTCGCATGGTCGCACGCGAGATCGCCCGTGCCCGGACAATGCCACCGAGATCACCCTTGAGGAGCGTGACCCCGGCGCTTTCAATGGCCACGTCGGTTCCGGTGCCCATGGCGATACCGACGTCGGCGGCGGCGAGCGCTGGCGCGTCATTCACGCCGTCGCCAGCCATCGCCACGATGCGGCCTTCGTTCTTCAGACGCTGGACGATGCGTGCCTTGTCCTCGGGCAGAACCTCGGCCTCGACCGCATCAATGCCGAGGGAGCGCGCAACGGCCTCCGCCGTCGTACGGTTGTCGCCGGTCAGCATCACCAGTTTCAGACCCTGGTCGCGCAGCGCCTGGAGGGCTGCGGGTGTCGATGCCTTAATCGGGTCGGCAATGCCGAAGACACCGATGACACGATCGTTCATCGCCGCGAAGATCGCTGTTGTACCGTCTTGGCGTAGCGCCTCTGCTTGAGCGTGCAGGCTTGAACCGTCGATGCCCAGTTCTGACAAGTATCGTTCGGCGCCCAAGGCAATGCGCGCACCATCGACGCCGCCCACGACGCCCTTTCCAGTGGGAGAGTCGAAATCGGTTGGCTCGGCAAGTGCGATGCCACGGTCCTTGGCCGCAGCGACGATGGCGGCGGCAAGAGGATGCTCGCTGCGGCTTTCGATGCTGGCCGCGTACCGAAGAAGGTCACGTTCTTCGACGCCAGGTGCCATGTGTATCGCCACCACCGCCGGCTTGCCCTCGGTGAGTGTGCCCGTCTTGTCGA
>JANNYI010000201.1:0-1804 GCA_031410015.1 Betaproteobacteria bacterium
TCACGCAGCGGCTGCGGGCGATGGATCTCTTCAAGGCGCCGGGCGTGGCGGAAACGCTCGACTGGGCCGAGGCGCTGATCACGCTGGACCGCGTGGCGCTGGATCCGCAAACGGTGGGCGACACGCTGGGCGTGTTGCTCAAGTACCAGGACGACGTGGGCGCGCTCACGCCAGAAGTGGCGGCGCGGCTGGTCGCGGAAGTGCAGGCGGAAGGCATCCGGCTGTGACGCTGCCCGGCATGCCGGGTTCGCGCCACAATGCCACGCTGCTGCCGAAAGGGCGACTGGCGGAGAACGTGCTGCATTTCGTGCGCGTGCTGCGCGCCACGGGCATGCCGGTGGGACCCGCCAAGGTGATCGACGCGGTCGCGGCAGTGGAAGCGGTGGGGCTGTCCAATCGCACGGATTTTCGCGAAGCGCTGGCCACGGTGCTGGTGTCGCGTCACGAGCAGCTGCCCATGTTCGAACAGGCCTTCGATCTCTTCTGGCGCAACCCCAAGCTGCTGGAGAAGATGGTGGCGGCGCTGCTGCCGCGCGTCTATGGCCGCGTGCCGGAGGAGGAGCCGCCGCCTGAACTGCCGTCGCGGCTGGCGCAGGCGATGCTGCCGAAGAAGGCACCCGAAGCGCGCCCCGACGACGAGGACGACGAGGTCGAACTGGATGCGGCGTTCACGTTCTCCGCGCGCGAGGTGTTGCAGCAGAAGGATTTCGCGACGATGACCGCCGACGAGGTGGCGCAGGTGAAGGCGATGCTGGCGCGGCTGCGACTGCCGCTGCCGGCGCGGCCGCAGCGGCGCACGCGGGCGTCGTCCCGGGGTTCGCGGGTGGACCTGCGCGCGACGCTGCGCGGCATGACCGGCGCGGCGGGCGCAGTGGCGCCGTTGGCGTGGCGCGCGCGGGTGCGCCGGCCACCGCCACTCGTAGTGCTGTGCGACATCTCCGGCTCGATGGACCGTTACGCGCGGATGCTGCTGCACTTCCTGCATGCGATCACCAACGATGGCCATCGCGTGCACACGCTGGTATTCGGCACGCGGCTCACGAACATCACGCGCCACCTTGCGCATCGGGACGTCGACGTGGCCCTGGCACGCGTCACGACGGCTGTCGACGATTGGGCGGGGGGCACGCGGATCGGCGCGTCGCTGGAGGAATTCAACCGGCGCTGGTCGCGCCGGGTGCTGGGCCAGAACGCGGTGGTGCTGCTGATCAGCGACGGCCTCGACGCCGATGCGGGTGAAGGGCTGGCCTTCGAGATGGAGCGGCTGTCGAAATCGTGCGCGCGGCTGATCTGGCTCAATCCGCTGCTGCGCTATGCGGGTTTCGAAGCGCGGCCGGCCGGCATCCGCGCCATCCTTCCCTACGTCGACGACTTCCTGCCGGTGCACAACGTGGCGTCGCTGCGCGACCTTGCGTCCGCGCTGGAGGGGCGGCGCAATGCACCGGACGCAGGGAAGTCGGTGGCGAAATTCACTCGTCCTGTTCCGGCAGCAGCAGCACGATCAGCACCAGCGTCGAGCAGGTAAGGAACATCACGGCCTTCTGCTGGCCATTCCAGATCGCCGACTGCCACATCGTGAACCACTCGCCGCCGATGGCAACGAAGCCGATGTAGTACAGCAGGAACACCAGCAGCAGTCCCACGGCGGGCAGGGCCTTGGCGGCGATGAACGCGCGCCGGTCGCCGCGTGCCGCAAAAAGGCGCCAGGCGCCCGCGAGCAGCAGGACGGCCATCGTCCACTCGGTGGCGATGATGCCCCAGTAACCGATCTGCTGGATCAGCGGACTGGTGATCGCGCGATACT
>JANNYI010000202.1:0-3925 GCA_031410015.1 Betaproteobacteria bacterium
CCGGACGCCACGGCGGCGGCGTTGCCGAACAGCGAATGGATCCACGGCAGCTGCCACGACGTCTCGGGATACGGGGTCGAAAACACTTCGAGGCAGCCGGTGGCGTTGACCGCGATCAGCTTGTTGTCGGTGGCGCGCATCGCAGCGTCGATCGCGTAGCGCGCGCCCAGCGCCTCGCCGCAGCCCTGGCAGGCGCGGTGCCCGGAATTGAGCGAATTGGTCCGCTGCATGTCGGCCTGAACCGTGCGCTGGTCCTCGGCGAGGAGCCGGTTGCCGACGGTGAAGGTGCCGGTCTGGTAGAACTTGATGTGCGCTTCCACGAGGTCTCTCCGAAGTCAGCCGATGCCCGAGGCGACGGTGCCGATGTGGCGCAGGATGGCCTCCGCCGTCGGCCCGGTGCGGCGCGTCTGGCTCTCGCGCTCCAGCTCGAAGCTCACCACGTCGGCATTGAGGTCGAGGAATGTCACCTGCTCCAGTTCGTCGCGCCCGGCTTCCTCGAACAGCCGGGTGAGGGAGGCGCGGGTGATGGCGCGTCCGCCCAGCCCGGCGATCACCGTGTAGCCGCGCAGCGAGATGCCCGACAGCGACTTGCGCACGCCGTCGGACAGGATGCCGCCCATGCCGACCGCGAGGCACTTCTCCAGCACGACCACGCGCTGCGCGTGCTGCAGCGCCTGCCGCAGCACGGCCAGCGGGAAGGGCCGGAACGAGCAGAGCGAGACCGACCCGATGCGCACGCCGCTCTCCCGCATCTCATCGACGACCACCTGCACGGTGCCGTTGACCGAGCCCAGCGCCACGACGATCGTTTCCGCGTCCTCGGTGCGATAGGTGCGCAGCAGTCCGCCCGAGTCGCGTCCGAACTGTTCCTTGAACTGGCCCGCCAGTTCCGGGATGAGGTGCAGCGCCCGCAGCTGCTTGTGATGCTGCAGGTAGCGCACCTCGGTGAAGGCCTCGGGGCCCACCAGCGCGCCGATGCTGACCGGGTCGGCCGGGTCGAGGATCTGCCGCGGCTGGTAGGGCGGCAGGAACGCGTCGACCTGCTGCTGCGAAGGCATGTCGACGCGGTCGTACGCGTGGGTGAGGATGAAGCCGTCCATGCACACCATCACCGGGCACGACAGCTCCTCGGCAAGGCGAAAGGCCTGGATGTGCAGGTCGAGCGCTTCCTGGTTGTTCTCGGCGAACAGCTGGATCCAGCCAGCGTCGCGCATCGACATGCTGTCCGAGTGGTCGTTCCAGATGTTGATCGGGCTGCCGATCGCGCGGTTGCCGATCGTCATCACGATCGGCAGGCCGAGGCCCGACGCGTTGTACACGGCTTCGGCCATGAACAGCAGCCCCTGGCTGCTGGTGGCGGTATAGGTGCGGACACCCGCTGCGGAAGCTCCGATGGCCACCGACATCGCGGCGAACTCGGACTCGACGTTGATGAACTCGCAGTTCGCGAGTTCGCCCGCCTTGACCATCTCGCCCAGCCCCTCGACGATGTGCGTCTGCGGCGTGATCGGATAGGCACAGATCACCTGCGGCCGGCACAGCGCCACCGCTTCCGCCACGGCATGCGAACCTTCGATCTGCTTAAGCATTGCTCGTCTCCAATGCCCGGGAGGCCAGGGCGAAGGCTTCGGTGGCGGCGGCCACGTTCTTCTCCGCAATCGCCGCGGGAAACTTCTGCTGGATGGCGGCCACGACCGAGGCCAGCGCGATCACGCCGGTGACCGCGGCAAAGCCGCCCAGCAGCGCCGCGTTGGGCACGGCCCGGCCGACGTGCTTCAGTGCCAGCTCGGTGGCGGGAAGCGTGATCAGCCGGTACTGCTGGACGCCGCGCGCGAATCCGGCGAGCCCCAGCTTGTCGATGCTGTGCGCCGAGTTGAGGAGAATGGTGCCCCGTACCGCCAGGCCCTCGAACAGGTCGACCTGATGCAGCAGCGTCGGGTCCTGGATGATCAGCGCGTCGGGATGCAGCACCGGCTCGCGCAAGCGGATCTCCCGGTCGTCGATGCGGCAGAACGCCATCACCGGCGCGCCCATCCGCTCGGACCCGAAGCTCGGGAAGGCCTGCGCGTAGCGCCCCTCGAGAAAGGCGGCCACCGACAGCATCTCGGCGCCGGACACCACACCCTGGCCGCCGCGGCCATGGATACGAATCTGGAACATCGGAACACTCCCGCCTCGCCGTCGCCGCCTGCGCGGGGCGGTTCCCCGCGCGCCAATGCCGATGCCACGCATTCGCGGCTGGATCATTCTCGCTTGATTGCCGTCGGCTACTTTGATGCAGGTCAAGACTCGCTTGTGCCACCGGGGCTACGTTGCTGCTCTGGTGTGATGCGCCACTGCTGCGCGCACGGGACAGGGCGACGGGTCGGGCAGGACACCCACTGCCGGCCGCGAGTCGACGATGAGTCGAAGGGGAAGCGCACGATGGAGCGAAGCAGCCCGCTGATCGTCGGCGTCGGATTGGCCGACCGCGCCCGCAAGAGCCGCTGGCCGGCGCGACTCGACCTCACGCAGAGCGTCACGGGTCTCCTGCTGGCGCTCTTCATGTGGGGCCACATGCTCTTCGTGTCGTCCATCCTGATCAGCAAGGATGCGATGTGGACCGTCACCCGGGCCTTCGAGGGCTACTTCATCTTCGGCCGCTCATACCCGTGGATCGTGTCGATGGTGGTGGCGGTGGTCATCGCGCTGGTCGTTGTGCACGCGATGCTTGCCGTGCGCAAGTTTCCCGCCAATTACCAGCAGTTCAGCACGCTGCGCGGCCACATGCGGATGATGAAGCACGAGGACACCACGCTGTGGTTCTGGCAGGTGGCTACCGGCTTCGCGCTGTTTTTCCTTGCCTCCGTGCACCTCTACATCATGCTGACACGCCCGGACCGCATCGGCCCCTTCGAGTCCGCCGACCGCGTGTGGACCGACCACATGTGGCCGCTGTACATCGTGCTGCTGCTGGCGGTGGAACTGCACGGCGGCATCGGGCTCTATCGCCTCGCGGTGAAGTGGGGCAGTTTCGCCGGCCCCAACCCGGCCGCCACGCGGCGCCGGCTGAAGGCGCTCAAGTGGGCCATCACCGCCTTCTTCCTGGTGCTGGGATTTGCAACGCTGGCGGCGTACATGAAGATCGGCGTCGAGCATCGCGACCGCTACGGCGAGCCCTACGTGCCTTCCCACCTGCAGCCGGCGCCCGCGGCCACGGCGCCTGGCGCCAACCCCGGCGGTCCACTCAAGTGAAGATCATCTATGCCGACGTACTGGTGATCGGCGGTGGTCTCGCCGGCCTGCGCATGGGCATCGGCGCCAAGCGGCGTGGCCACGACGTGGTGATCCTGTCGCTGGTGCCGCCCAAGCGCTCGCATTCGGCAGCGGCACAGGGCGGCATGCAGGCGAGCCTGGGCAACGTGATCAAGGGGCAGGGCGACAACGAGGACGTGCACTTCGAGGACACGGTGCGTGGCAGCGACTGGGGCGCCGATCAGCGGGTCGTGCGCATGTTCGTGAACACGGCGCCCAAGGCGGTACGCGAACTCGCCGCATGGGGCGTCCCGTGGAGCCGCGTGCGCAAGGGCGACCGCGACGTCATCATCAACGGTGCGAAGACCACGATCACCGAGCGCGACGAGGCCCACGGTCTCGTCGCCCAGCGCGATTTCGGCGGCACCAAGAAGTGGCGCACCTGCTACGTCTCCGACAGCACCGGCCACGCGATGCTCAACGCGGTCAGCGACCAGGCCATCGCGCATTCGATTCCGGTGCACGAGCGCATGGAAGCGTTGTCGCTGATCCATGACGCGGGCCGCTGCCATGGCGCCATCGTGCGCAATCTGGTCACCGGCGAGCTCGTCGCTTATGTCGCGAAGGCGACGGCAATCGCCAGCGGCGGGGCCGGGCGGCTCTATCGCGCCACGACCAATGCGGTCATCTG
>JANNYI010000203.1:0-1584 GCA_031410015.1 Betaproteobacteria bacterium
ATGAAACTGGTCGATCACATGCGGCTGTGGCGGCCCGATGCGGCGGGCGAAGGCGATGAACTGCGCGGCCGAGAGGTTCTGCGCGCGCAGCGCCAGCACGTGATTTTCGTAGAAGGCCGATTCCAGTGCCGCGAAGTCGGCATCCGACAACGGTTGCGACAGGTCGACATCGGCCGCTTCGACGCCGAACGGACCGGGCAGCGGATTGAACTGCATCGCGTGGGCCTCCTAGAGCAGGAAATCGGGGCGGATGAGGCGCGGCAGGAACAGCGGGATCTCGGGCCAGATGATGAGCGCACACAGCACCAGCAGCATCGGTACCAGCATGATCATCGTGTCCTTCAGGGCATAGCTTAATCGTACCTTCGCAATCGCACACGAGATCATCAGGCACATGCCGTACGGCGGCGTCACCAATCCGAAGGCCAATGCCACGATGCTGATGATGCCGAATGACACCGGATGCATGCCCACCGATTGCGACAGCGGCAGCAGCGTCGTGCCCACGATGATGATCGCGGGAATGGCGTCAAGGAAGCAGCCGACGACCAGGAACACGAAGACGATGAAGAAGCCGACGCCAATCGGGCCCATCCCCCACTCCGTCACGTTGGCCAGCAATGCCTTGGGGATCTGGAAGTAGGCCAGCAGCCAGCCAAACACCGACGCGGTACCCACGCAGAACAGCGCGATGCCGGAGAGGCGTCCCGTCTCCAGCAGTGCGTGCCACAGCTCCTTGCGCCCCATCTGGCGATACACCACCAGCGACAGCGTCGCCGCGTAGATCACCGCAGCTGCTGCAGACTCGGTAGCGGTGAACCAGCCAAGCAGGATGCCACCGACAACGATGAACGGTGTCATCAGGGCGGGGATGGCCACGGCCGCGGCGTTGAGGAATTCCTTGAAGCTGGCACGCGGATAGGTCGGGTAGTTGCGGCGCACCGCGTACACGTGCACGGTGGCCATTTGCGCCAGGCCGATCAACAGGCCCGGGACGACCCCCGCCAGATACAGCGCGCCGATCGACACCTGCAGCACCCCACCCCATACGACCATCAGGATGGATGGTGGAATGATCACGGCCAGCACGGCGGAGACCGCGGTGATGGCGATCGAGAACGACAGGTCGTAGCCTTCCTTGACCTGCGCTTCGATGAAAATCTTGCCCTGGCTTGCGGCATCTGCGGTGGACGACCCCGAGATACCGGCAAAGAACACGGACAGCAACACGTTGATCTGCGCCAGCGCGCCAGGGAAGTTGCCCACCATCGTGCGAGACAAATGGACAAGTCGATCGGTGATGCCACCCACGTTCATCAGGTTGGCGGTGAGCAGGAAGAACGGCACCGCCAACAGGATGAACGAGTTGTAGGCCTTGAAGGTGGTATTGAAGATCACCATCGGCGAAAGCCGCGGCTCGATGATCAGCACGGGCAGGCAGGCAAGACCCAGTGCGAAGGCCACCGGCACGCGCAGGACCAGCAGCAGAAAAAATCCACCGAATAGCCATAGTGCGGCGATGCCCGGCGTGAGTGCGGCGCCGGTCACACGACACTCCCGACACCAAGCTCGCGTTTTTCCGGT
>JANNYI010000204.1:0-3011 GCA_031410015.1 Betaproteobacteria bacterium
CTAGACCAGCGTGACCTTGCCCGTGGCGATGTCGTAGATGGCCGACACGACGTCGATCCTTTTCGAAGCAAAGGCCTGCTGCATGATCGGCGGCGACGTCTTGATCCGGTCGGCCTGGCGGCGCGCATTTTCCGCGATCGCATTGTCCAGCAGGTCACCCTTCGCCGTCTTCTCCGCCACCAGAACCGCGGGCTTGATCGCGCGGATGAGGTCGGGCAGGTGGCCCGGCAATACCGCGTTCTTCTTCAGGACCTTGATGGCCGCGTCGACGGCACCGCAACCGGAGTGGCCCATCACGATGACGAGCGGCACGCCGAGAAACTGCACGCCGTATTCGAGCGACGCCAGCAGGTCCGGACTGACGACGTTGCCCGCGACGCGCACGACGAAGAGATCGCCGGGGTTCTGGTCGAAGGTGAGTTCCGGCGCCACACGCGAATCGGCGCAGCTTAAGATGGCCGCGATCGGATATTGCGCGGTGGCCCGCGCCGCGCGTCCGACGGAGAAATCCTTCTGCTCCGGCGTATTGGCGGCGTAGCGCGCGTTGCCTTCCAGCAACCGCTTCAACGCTGCCTGCGGCGAGATCGCATTGGGCGGCGGCGGCGCGCCGGGCTTGGGCGGGTCCGCGGCGAAGGCCTGTCCCATCATCCACGGCGCCAGCGCAGCCATGGATCCAGCCTTCAGGAAGTTGCGGCGGGTGGAGCCCGCAACGTGGTCGTCGTCTCCGCAGATCGTGCACATGCCTGTTGATCTCCCCGTTGTTGTTGTTCATTCGGTAACGCGGCACATCGCGCCGCTTTGCATCGCATCGCATTGTAGGCGAGGCTTCAGCCTCGCGGGTCAATGGTGACGATATCCAAGCGAGGCTGAAGCCTCGCCTACAGGCCCAACCACAGGCCCACCTACAGGTCCAGCGCCACCCGCGTGCCCTGCTCGATCGCCCGCCGCGCATCGATCTCGGTGGCCACGTCCGCGCCACCGATCAGCTGGTGCGCGATGCCCGCCGCGACGAGCGAGTCGACCAGTTCCCGGCGCGGCTCCTGCCCGGCGCAGATCACGATGGTGTCGACATCCAGCACCTGCGGTTTGCCATCGACGCGGATGTGCAACCCGGCGTCATCGATGCGATCGTATTCGACACCGGCGAGCATCCGCACGCCGCGGCGCTTGAGCAGCGTGCGGCGGATCCACCCGGTGGTCTTGGCGAGTCCCGCGCCGACCTTGGCCTCCTTGCGCTGCAGCAGCCACAACTGGCGCGGCGGCGGCTCCTCGTGCGCAGGCATCAGTCCACCGCGCGCCGCATAGCCGGCATCGATGCCCCACTCGTTGCGGAATGCGACGATGGCCGGATCGTCCTGCAGGCCGTCGCTCAACGCGCCGTCGGGCGCGTTCCCGGCCGACAACAGTTCGGCGACATCGAAACCGATGCCGCCCGCACCCACCAGCGCCACCTTGCCGCCGACGGCCCGGCGACCCATGACGACGTCGACGTAGCCCGCCACCTTCGGATGCTCGATGCCGGGAATGGCCGGCGTGCGCGGCACGATGCCGGTGGCCAGCAGCACGGCGTCGAAGCCCGTCAGATCGGCCGCGCCCACGTGCCGGCCGAGATGCGTGACAACACCAAGCCGCTCGAGACGCGTGCGGTAGTAGCGCAGTGTCTCGGCGAATTCTTCCTTGCCGGGAATGCGCCGCGCCAGGTTGAATTGCCCGCCGATCTCGGTGGCCGCGTCGAACAGCGTCACGTGATGCCCGCGTTCCGCCGCCGTCACCGCCGCGGCCATGCCGGCCGGACCGGCGCCGACGATCGCGACTTTCTTTGGCGTGACGGCCGCCGTCAGCGTCCATTCGGTTTCGCGGCACGCAAACGGATTCACGAGACACGACGCGATCTTGCGCGAGAAGATCTGGTCGAGGCACGCCTGGTTGCACGCGATGCACGTGTTGATCTCGTCGGCGCGGCCGGCTGCGGCCTTGTTCACGAAATCGGCGTCGGCCAGGAAGGGTCGCGCCATCGACACCATGTCGGCATCGCCGCGCCCCAGCACGTCGTCGGCCACGCGCGGATCGTTGATCCGGTTGGTGGTGATCAGCGGAATCTTCACGGCGCCGCGCAGGCGGCGCGTGACCCAGGCAAAGGCCGCGCGCGGCACCATCGTCGCGATGGTCGGGATGCGCGCCTCATGCCAGCCGATGCCGGTGTTGATGATCGTGGCGCCCGCGCCTTCCACCGCCTTGGCCAGCGCCACCACTTCGTCCCACGTGCTGCCGCCTTCGACCAGGTCGAGCATCGACAGCCGGAAGATCAGGATGAAATCGCGGCCCACCGCCTCGCGCGTGCGCCGCACGATCTCCACCGGAAAGCGGATGCGGTTCTCGAAGGCGCCACCCCACTCGTCGTCGCGGTGATTGGTCTGTGGCGCGATGAACTGGTTGATGAGGTAGCCCTCGGAGCCCATGATCTCGACGCCGTCGTAGCCGGCACGCTGGGCCAGCTTGGCGCAGCGCGCGTAGGCGACGATCGTCCGGCGCACGCCCCAGGCGCTCAAGCCCCGCGAGCGGAACGGGCTGATCGGCGATTTCGACGGCGACGGCGCCACGGACAATGGGTGATACGCGTAGCGGCCCGCGTGCAGGATCTGCAGCGCGATCTTGCCGCCTTCGGCATGCACGGCGTCGGTGATGAGCCGGTGCCGCGCCAGCTGCCACGGAAACGACAGCTGCGACGCCTTGGGCTCGAGCCTGCCGACGAAGTTGGGTGCAATGCCGCCGGTGACCATGAGGCCCACGCCGCCGCGCGCGCGCGCCGCGTAGAACGCAGCCATGCGCGCGAAGCCATCGGGCGCCTCCTCGAGTCCGGTGTGCATCGAGCCCATCAGGACGCGATTGCGCAGCGTGGTGAAGCCGAGGTCCAGCGGTGCGAGAAGGTGGGGATAGGTGGACATGGGTAGCAATTGTAGCCGCGCGCCATTGTGACGTCTGCAAATGCATCTGTAGGCGAGGCTTCAGCC
>JANNYI010000205.1:0-5829 GCA_031410015.1 Betaproteobacteria bacterium
TGGTCTCCGGCGGGTTCATCCTGCGTTATGGCTCGATCCGCGTCAGCCAGATCTGCCTGCTGTTGTGTGCCGCCGCAATGGTGCTGCTCACAGTCGTGCCAATCGCGCTGATCCCGATCGCCGCGATCCTGCTCGGCATCGGCTATGGTCCGATTACCCCGGCCAGTTCCCACGTGCTGGCGCGCACCACGCCACCGCACCTGATGGCGCTGACCTTCTCGATCAAGCAGACCGGCGTGCCCGTTGGCGTGGCGTTGGGCGGGGCGCTCCTGCCGGCGCTGGCGCTGGCGGCAGGCTGGCGTGGCGCGTTGCTGGCCACCGCCGGCATCGCGGTCGTGGTGGCACTGGCGGCACAGCCCGCCCGGCGGACACTGGACGCGCACCGACAGGACGCCCGGCCGATGTCCTGGCACAGCATCGTGGAGCCGCTGCGCGTGGTGCTGCGAACCCGGGCGCTGCGCGAATTGTCGTTGGTGGGGCTCGCCTTCGCCGCGGTCCAGGTCTGCCTCACCAGCTTCCTCGTCGTGTTCCTGCACGAGTCGCTCGAGTGGACGCTGATCGCTTCGGGGTTAGCACTTACTTGCGCCACGATTGGCGCCGTCATTGGTCGCATCGCTTGGGGCATCGTCGCGGACCGGTGGCTGCCGCCGGTGCGCACGCTCGCGCTGATCGGCCTCGTGGCGGCGATCTGCGGCCTCCTGCTGGCGGCCGCCACGACCGCCTGGCCGGCGTGGGTGGTGCTGCCGCTGGCGGCCATCTACGGCGGCATGGCCATCGGCTGGAATGGCGTGCAGCTGTCCGAACTCGCCCGCCGCTGCCCGCCCGGGATGGCCGGCGCGGTCACCGGCGCGTCGGGCTTCGTCACCTTTGCCGGCGTCGTGGCGGGACCACCCGTCTTCGCGGCTCTCGCCGGCGCCTTCGCGAGCTACCGCGCCGGCTTCCTTGTGGCGGCGGCCGTCAGTGGCGTTGCCGCATTGGGGTTGCTGGCCGGCAATCGGCATCAGGCCTCCCGAATCCATTAATGGAAATCATTTCCGTCTGGTGGTAAAGTTCGAAAAGGCGACGGTATCGCCCGATGGCAATGAACACCGGGGCAACCATCGCCCGCAATGAAGCGCTTTGGCGCGTGCCGGGAGCATTGCCGGCGACGCGCTTGCCCACGTTTGCTACCGCATTGCAGCAATACAGGAACGCCCGCGCACCCTAGAATCGACCCGGTCAGCATCGCATTTCGTGCCCGCGCCCGCGGCATGGACCACGACGCCGATCCGCAGTCGCTGCAACCCTCAACACTCGAATTTCCCACTCGACCCGATGCCCGGCTATCCCGGGTTACGCGGCCATGCGGGATGCACGGAGAATCGTCATGGATGTGATGAAACACGATGCCGACCCGCAGGAAACCCGCGAATGGCTGGACGCGTTGTCGGGCGTGCTGGCAGCCGAGGGACCCGATCGCGCGCATTTCCTGATCGAGCAATTGATCGAGGCGGCGCGCCAATCCGGCGCCTGGCTGCCGTTTTCGGCCAATACCGCGTACATCAACACGATTCCCACCGAACTGCAGGTGCGCATCCCCGGCGACCAGGAGGTCGAGCACCGCATCCGGTCGTACGTGCGGTGGAACGCGATGGCGATGGTGTTGCGCGCGAACAAGGACACGAACGTCGGCGGCCATATCGCCAGCTTCGCGTCGGCGGCGACACTCTACGACGTCGGCTTCAACCACTTCTGGCACGCGGCGTCCGACGCGCACGGCGGCGATCTGGTCTTCGTGCAGGGACACTCGTCCACCGGCGTCTATGCGCGCGCCTTCATGCTGGGTCGGCTCACGCAGGACCAGCTCGACAACTACCGGCAGGAAGTGGACGGCAAGGGCATCTCGTCGTATCCGCATCCGTGGCTGATGCCGGACTTCTGGCAGTTTCCCACCGTGTCGATGGGCTTGGGCCCGCTGATGGCGATCTACCAGGCCCGCTTCATGAAATACCTGCAGGACCGGGGGCTCGCGCAGACCGAAGGCCGCAAGGTGTGGGCGTTCATGGGCGACGGCGAGATGGACGAGCCGGAGTCGATGGGCGCCATCGGCATGGCGTCGCGCGAGACCCTCGACAACCTGATCTTCGTCGTCAACTGCAACCTGCAGCGCCTGGACGGACCGGTGCGCGGCAACGGCAAGATCATCCAGGAACTGGAGAGCGACTTCCGCGGTGCCGGCTGGAACGTGATCAAGGTGATCTGGGGCACGCATTGGGAGGCGCTCTTCGCGCGCGACAAGAAGGGCCTCCTCAAGAAACGCATGATGGAAGCGCTCGACGGCGAGTACCAGACGTTCAAAAGCAAGAACGGCGCGTACGTCCGCGAGCACTTCTTCAACACGCCCGAACTGAAGGAACTGGTGGCCGACTGGGGCGACGAGGAGATCTGGCACCTCAATCGCGGCGGCCACGACTCGTACAAGATCTACGCGGCCTTCCATATGGCCGCCAATCACAAGGGCCAGCCGACGGTGATCCTCGCCAAGACGATCAAGGGCTACGGCATGGGCTCCTCGGGCGAGGCGCAGAACATCACGCACCAGCAGAAGAAGATGTCGACCGAGTCGCTGCGCATGTTCCGCGATCGCTACCAGATCCCGGTGCCCGACGCGAAGCTGGAGGAGATCCCGTACGTCAATTTCGCCGAGGATTCGCCCGAACTCCAGTACATGCATGCGCGGCGCAAGGAACTCGGCGGCTACCTGCCGCAGCGCCGCCAGAAGGCGGCGCCGCTGGTCGTGCCCGAGCTCGCGGCGTACGAACGGTTCCTGAAGAGCACCGCGGAGCGCGAGATCTCGACGACGATGGCGTTCGTCCAGATCCTGCAGTTGCTGATCCGCGACAAGAACATCGGCAGGCACATCGTGCCGATCGTGCCGGACGAATCGCGCACCTTCGGCATGGAAGGCATGTTCCGGCAGCTCGGCATCTGGAACCAGCAGGGCCAGCTCTACACCCCGCAGGATCACGACCAGCTGATGTTCTACCGGGAGGACAAGAACGGCCAGATCCTGCAGGAAGGGATCAACGAGGCCGGCGGCATGTGCGACTGGATCGCGGCGGCCACGTCGTATTCGACGCACGGCGTGCAGATGATCCCGTTCTTCATCTTCTATTCGATGTTCGGCTTCCAGCGCATCGGCGACCTTGCCTACGCCGCCGGCGACATGCGCTCGCGCGGCTTCCTGCTGGGCGGCACCGCCGGACGCACCACGTTGAACGGCGAGGGCCTGCAGCACGAGGACGGCCATTCGCACCTCATCTCCTCGACGGTGCCCAATTGCATCTCGTGGGATCCGACGTTCGCGTTCGAGGTGGCGGTGATCATCCAGGACGGCCTGCGGCGGATGAATGCCGAGCAGGAGGACGTGTATTTCTACATCACGCTGATGAACGAGAACTACACGCACCCGGCGATGCCGGAAGGTGCCGTGGCCGACATCCTGAAGGGGATGTACAAGTTGCACAATGGTGAGAAGTCCAAAGGCAAATCGCCGCGCGTGCAGTTGCTGGGCTCCGGCGTGATCCTGCGCGAGGCCATTGCGGCGGCCGACCTCCTGAAGAAGGACTGGGGAGTGGATGCCGACATCTGGGGCTGCCCATCATTTACCGAGCTGGCGCGCGAAGGCAACGCGGTCACGCGGTGGAACACGCTGCATCCGGCAGAGAAGCCGAGGATGTCGCACGTCGAGAAATGCCTGCAGGACACGCAGGGTCCGGTGATCGTGACCACGGATTACATGCGGCTCTTCGCCGAGCAGATCCGGCCGCTGGTGCCGCGCCGCTATGTCGTGCTGGGCACCGATGGCTTCGGCCGCTCGGACACGCGCGAGAAGCTGCGCGGCTTCTTCGAGGTGAACAGCCACTACGTGACGGTGGCCGCGCTGAAGGCGCTGGCGGACGAAGGCACGATTCCGGTGGCGAAGGTTACCGAGGCGATCAGGAAGTACGGACTCGATCCGGACAAGCCGGCACCGTGGACGGTGTGATCCCGCTGGCCGCCCCCGCACTCGACTGAAAGAAGCCCATGAGCACGATTGAAGTCAAGGTTCCCGACATCGGGGATTTCAAGGACATTCCGGTCATCGAAGTCTTCGTCAAGGTGGGCGACTCGGTGAAAGCCGAGGACTCGCTGCTGACGCTCGAGTCCGACAAGGCCACGATGGACGTGCCTTCGCCCGTCGCCGGCGTCGTGCGCGAGATGAAGCTGAAGCTCGGCGACAAGGCCAGCGAAGGCACGGTGGTCCTGGTGCTAGAAACTGCAGCGGTGGCGGCCACACCGGCACCGGCCGCTGCACCGGCCGCTGCACCGGCCGCGCCGACGCCGCCGGCCGCGCCTTCGCCGGCGCCGGTGGTGGCGGCTCCCGCGCCCGCGCCAAGCGCGCCTGCCCCCGCCACCGCGCCGGTCGATGCCGCCGCCTTCAAGGCCGCGCATGCGTCACCGTCCGTGCGCAAGTACGCACGCGAACACGGCGCCGATCTGTCGCGAGTGAAGGGCACCGGTCCGGCCGGCCGCATCATGCAGGAGGACGTGCAGTCGTTCATCAAGCAGGCGATGACCGGCGCCGCAGCGGCCGGTGGTGGCGCGACCGGCGGCGGCATCTCCGGCGGCGGCGCGCTCAACCTGCTGCCGTGGCCCACGGTGGACTTCGCCAGGTTCGGCGCGGTCGAAGTGAAGCCGATGTCGCGGATCAAGAAGATCTCCGGCGCCAACCTCGCCCGCAACTGGGTGATGATTCCCCACGTCACGCAATTCGACGAAGCGGACATCACGACGCTCGAAGCCTTCCGCGTGCAGCTCAACCGCGAAAACGAAAAGTCCGGCATCAAGATCACGATGCTGGCGTTCCTGATCAGGGCCTCGGTCGCGGCGCTGAAGAAGTTCCCGGACTTCAATTCATCGCTGGACGGCGACAACCTCGTCGTCAAGCAGTACTACAACATCGGCTTTGCCGCAGACACGCCCAACGGTCTCGTGGTGCCGGTGATCAAGAACGCCGACCAGAAGGGCGTGCTGCAGATCGCGAAGGAAATGGGCGACCTGTCGGCCAAGGCGCGCGACGGCAAGCTCGGCCCCGCCGACATGCAGGGCGGATGCTTCTCGATCTCGTCGCTGGGTGGCATCGGCGGCACCGCGTTCACGCCGATCATCAATGCCCCCGAGGTGGCCATCCTCGGCGTGTCGAAGAGCGCGATGAAACCGGTTTGGAGCGGGAAGGAATTCGTACCGACGCTGATGGTGCCGCTGTCGCTGTCGTACGACCATCGCGTGATCGACGGCGCGCAGGCGGCGCGCTTCACCGCGTACTTGGGCGGCCTGCTCAGCGACATGCGGCGGGTGATGCTATGAGTTCGGTTGAAGTCAAGGTTCCCGACATCGGGGACTTCAAGGGCATTCCGGTCATCGAGATCTTCGTCAAGCCGGGCGACACCGTGAAGGCCGAGGACTCGCTGGTCACGCTGGAGTCCGACAAGGCGACGATGGACGTGCCCTCGCCGGTCGCCGGCGTGATCAGGGAACTGAAAGTCAAACTGGGCGACAAGGTCAGCGAAGGTTCGCTGATCGTGATCCTGGAGACCGTGACTTCCGGAGATGCGCAGCCGGCAGCGGCTGCGCCTGCCCCCTCGGCGGCTGCGCCGGCGGCACCAGCCGCGCCGGCCAAGGCTGCGCCGGCCGCAGCGGTCGCGCCGGTTCCGGGCGCCGCCACCTACTCCGGCAAAGCTGATTTCGAATGCGACATGCTGGTGCTTGGTTCCGGTCCCGGCGGATATGCCGCCGCGTTCCGCTCGG
>JANNYI010000206.1:0-7490 GCA_031410015.1 Betaproteobacteria bacterium
TGCGCGATCGTGGCCGCCATGTCGTCCGCCAGCCGCCGCGAACGCAGGAACCAGGTAGTCGCGCGCTCGAGCTGCCCGCTCGCGTCGATCAGCATCGTCGCCTGCACCGCATCGGCCACCTTGTTGTCGAGTGCCTCGATGCCGAGCCAGAGCGGCACGAGCCCGAAGATCTCGCGGCTCAGCAGATACGCACGGACGATCTCGTGCGGCTTGGCGCCGGTGGTTTCCATCAGCCGGTGCACGAACGTGCTGCCCACGCGATTCAGCATGCTGTTGATCACGTGGGTGGCGATGATCTCGCGCTTCAGCGGGTGCCGCCCCATCGCCGGCAGGTATTGCTTCGCCAGCGCGCCCGGGAAATACCGCACCAGCGCGGTGGCCACCCACGAATCGTCGGGCAGCGTGGACGCCAGCATCTCGTCGTAGAGCCACATCTTGCTGTAGGCGAAGAGCACGGCCGCCTCGGGACTCGCGAGGCCCTTCCCCGCCGCGTGCCGAGCCTCGATCTCCTCGTCCGGCGGCAGGAACTCGATCCAGCGGTTGAGACGCCCCTGCTTCTCGAGAAAGTGGATGAACCGAGTCTGCGCATCCAGCAATGCCGGCGCGATACGGCCCGTGGTGGACAGGAGCTGGGTCTGGAAATAGTTGTCGCGCAACACGAGCGCCGCCACGTCGTCGGTCATCGAGGCGAGCTGCACGTTGCGTTGCTTGTCGGTGAGATCGCCGTCGGTCACCGCCAGGCCCAGCAGGATCTTGATGTTGACTTCGTGATCCGAGGTATCCACGCCGGCCGAGTTGTCGATCGCATCGGTGTAGATGCGCCCGCCCGCTTGTGCGTATTCGATGCGTCCCAGCTGCGTGCAGCCGAGATTGCCGCCCTCGCCCACCACCTTGCAGCGCAGGTCGCGGCCATCGACGCGCAGCGCGTCGTTGGCGCGGTCGCCCACCTCGGCATTGGTCTGGCCATGGGCCTTCACATAGGTGCCGATGCCACCGTTGTAGAGGAGATCCACCGGCGCCTTCAGGATCGCATTGACGAGTTCGGTGGGCGTCATCGAATCCACGGTCACGGCAAGGATCGCCTTCACCTCCGGCGTGAGCGCGATGGACTTGGCGGTGCGCGCGTGGATGCCGCCGCCCTTGCTCAGCAGTTTCGCGTCGTAGTCCGCCCACGACGAGCGCGGCAGCCTGAACAGGCGCTCGCGCTCCGCGAAGCTCGCGGCAACGTCGGGCGCAGGATCGAAGAAGATGTGCCGATGGTCGAAGGCCGCCACGAGGCGGATGTGCCGCGACAGCAGCATGCCGTTGCCGAAGACATCGCCGGACATGTCGCCGATGCCGACCACGGAGAATTCGGTGGCCTGGATGTCGGTGCCCATCTCGCGGAAGTGGCGCTTCACGGACTCCCACGCGCCGCGCGCGGTGATGCCCATCACCTTGTGGTCGTAACCGGCCGAACCGCCCGACGCAAACGCATCGTCCAACCAGAAGCCGTATTCGCGGCTGATGCCGTTGGCGTAGTCGGAAAAGGTGGCCGTGCCCTTGTCGGCTGCCACCACCAGGTACGGATCGTCGGAATCGTGACGCTTGACCTGCGGCGGCGGCTCGATCCTGTCGCCCACGCGGTTGTCGGTGATGTCGAGCAGCCCGCGCAGGTAGTTCTGGTAGCAGGCCACCCCTTCCTTCATGTACGCCTCGCGGTCGCCGGGGTTGGCAACTGAGGCCGGCGCGCGCTTCAGCACGAAGCCGCCCTTCGATCCCACCGGCACGATCACCGTGTTCTTCACCATCTGCGCCTTGACGTGACGCAGCACCTCGGTGCGGAAGTCCTCCGGCCGATCGGACCACCGCAGGCCGCCGCGGGCCACGCGCCCGCCGCGCAGGTGCACGCCTTCGAAGCGCGTGGAGTAGACGAAGATCTCGAACATCGGCTTGGGCTCCGGCAGTCCGGGCACCTTCGACGGATCGAACTTCATCGACAGGAAACTGCGGCGCTGTCCCGCCGCGTCGCGCCGCCAGAAGTTCGTGCGCGTGGTGGCCAGGATCAGCGCGAGGTACTGCCGCAGCACGCGGTCCTCCGACAGGTTCTCGACGTGCTCGAGCGCGGCCTCGATCGCCCGCTCTTCGTCGGCCGCGCGCGCAACGGCACCGGTCTGGCCCTCCGGATCGAGGCGGGTGCGAAACAGGTCGACCAGCATCCGCGCGATGCCGGCATGCGTGGCGAGCGTGGATTCGATGAACGACTGCGACAGCGCAAAGCCGATCTGGCGCATGTACTTGCCATACGCGCGCAGCACCACGATGTCGTCGGCGGGCATGTGTGCCGCCACCACCAGCCGGTTGAAGTCGTCGCTTTCAACTTCACCGCGGAAGATCTTGCCGAACGCGTCCTCGAACACCTGGTGCAGCGCATTCACATCCACATCCGCGTGCATGGTGAGGAGGCCGAAGTCGTGCATCGCTACCGCCGGGATGCCCTCCGGCGCAATGCGGTGCGGGTGTTCGTCCTGCACCTTGACGCCCATGTGCTCCAGCATCGGCAGGCTGTCCGACAGCGACACGGGTTCGCCGAGGTGGAAGAGCTTGAAGCGCAGCGTGCCCGGAGGCGCCTCCAGCGGGCGATAGAGGTTCATCGCCAGCGGCATCGCCTCGGTCAGCTGCGCCATCATCGCAATGTCGGGCACGGCCGCGCGCGCCGGATATTCCTCGCGGTAGCCGGCCGGAAATGCCGCCGCAAACTGGCGCAGTTGCAGAAGCCCGCGCGCCTCGCCCTGCGCTTCGACCAGCGCAGCTTTCAGGTCGTCGCTCCAGCGCCGCGCCGACGCGACGAGCCGGGCCTCGACCTCGCGCACATCGAACGCGGGAATGGCCCCCGGCGTGGTGCGCACCGTGATGTGGATGCGGGCCAGCACCGACTCGGACAGGTAGACATTGAAGTCGGAACTCGCGCCGTTGAACGCGTCCGTCAGGATCGACTGCCACTTCTGCCGGAGTTCCGTCGTGTAGTTCTCGCGCGGTGCGTAGATGAGGCACGACAGGAAGCGCTCGAAGGGATCGCGCCGCACGAACAGGCGGAAGCGCTGCCGCTCGCCCAGTTGCAGGATGCCGGTGGCGATGCGCAGCAGGTCCTCCTCCGCGATCTGGAACAGCTCGTCGCGCGGATAGTTGACGAGGATGTTCCGCAGCGCCTTCGCGGCATGACTGCCGGGCTCGACGCCGGAGGCGGCGACGACATTGGCAGTCTTGCGCCGCAGCAGCGGGATGTCCGCGGGATTGGCGCTGTAGGCCGTGGACGTGAAGAGCCCCAGAAAGCGGTCCTCGCCGCAGACCTTGCCGGCGGCGTCGAAGCGCTTCACCGCGATGTAGTCGAGGTAGCCGGGGCGGTGTACGGTGGACCGTGCGGTGGACTTGGTGATGACCAGCAGTTCGGGGCGGCGCGCGTAGGCGCGCACGGCCGGCGGCAGCGCCGCGAAGCTGGCCGACACCTTCCTCCCGGCCTCCTCCCGCAGCACGCCCAGGCTCGAATCGGGCACGACGCTCAATGCATCGTGGCCATCGATCGTCACGAGATCGTGCCGGCGGTAGCCGATGAATGTGAAGTGATTGTCGGCGAGCCATTGCAGGAACGCCCGCCCTTCCTCGAGCTCCGCGGCCGGTATTGGTGGCGGCTTTCGTTCGAGCTCGCCGGTGATGATCGCGATCTGCTCGCGCATCGCCGCCCAGTCGCCATACGACCGGCGCACATCGCCCAGCACTCGCTCGATATCGGCGGCGAGACCGTCGAGCAACGCTGCGCCCACGATGCGATCGACCTCGACGTGGATGAACGACTCGCGCGTGCCGTCGCTGGCAAGACCCGTGAGCACACCGCCCGCATCGCGGGTGACGCCGATGATCGGATGGCTCATCAGGTGGAGTGTCAAACCATGCCGGTTGACTTCCATTGCAACCGAATCCACGAGGAACGGCATGTCGTCGTTGACGATCTCGATGATCGTGTGCGTGGATTGCCAGCCGTGCTCCTCGACGGTGGGATTGAACACGCGCACCTTGGCCTGCCCGGGCGTGCGCTTGCGCGCGAAGTTCCAGTGCGACAGCGCGGCGCCATAGAGATCGGCCACCGCGCGGGCATCGAGATCCTCGGGGTCGAAGTGCCCGAAGTACTCGCGGACGAAATGCTCGAGCAACGGCTGTTGCTCCGGCGGAACCTTGGCGCGCACCAGTGCTGCCACATCGTCGAGACGCTGGCGCCCGGCCGCGTCGTCGGTTCTGGTCTTGAAGTTCATCCCGCCCTCCTTGGCATGGTCGCCGTTGCGGCACTCTGGCGTTGCCGCTGCTGCGGTAGTGTCGCTCAAAGCGCCCCTGGTCACCATACGGCCCTCGCGGGACGGGCCGATGACAACGCGGGCACGGACCATCGGTCCGCCGGGCGATCGACCGCAGCGAGCGCGGCCCGCGTCGCTAGAGCACGCCGAACCTTGCGTAAACGTCCTGCAGCAATTCGCCGCGCAGCAGCGCATCCCGGGTGCGGTTCTCGGCGGCCACCTTGGTCAGCGCAAGCGCGATGGCGTCGTCGGCGATCGCGGCCGGGATGACGACGACGCCGTCGACGTCGCCGAAGACCACGTCCCCTGGCGCAACGCGCACGCCGCCGCATTCGGTGGGCACATCCAGCGCCATCATCCTGGCGCGGCCGCGCGTGTCGAGCGGCCCGATGCCCCCGTGGAACACGGGGAAGCGCATCTCGCGGATCTGGCGAACGTCGCGGACCAGGCCGTCGGTGATGCAACCCGCGGCGCCGCGACACTTCGATGCGGTCGACAGCAGCTCACCCCATGGTGCCACCCGGTCCGTGGGTCCGCCGCAGCCGAACACCGGCACTTCATCCGGCTTGAGGTCATCGATCAGCGCGATCTCGTGCTCGTAGGGATTTTCTCCCGCGGTCGTCGAGTACACGCTCATCCACAGCCCGGTGCGGGCGCGGCCCATGAGTACGAGCGAATCGTCGAGCGGGCGCACGAAGGGCCGCATGGCCTGGTGCATGTAGCCCATGCTGTCGAGGACGTCGGAAAGTACTGCGGTGTAGAGCACGGACTTCAGTTCGGCAAAAGGCTTCATGTCCACTCCCGAGGGTGAATCGCAACCTGCCAAAGACAAACGGCGCCCCGATGGCGGAGCGCCGTCCAAAACTGGTGGCCAAGGGCGGAATTCAAACCTTGGCCGATTTTGCGGGCCGCTGGCGCGGTCCCGCGAAATCTGGTGGCCAAGGGCGGAATTGAACCACCGACACACGGATTTTCAATCCGCTGCTCTACCAACTGAGCTACTTGGCCAAGTCGGCAATTATACCAAACTCGGCCGGCGGTCATGCCAGGACGCCCTGTAGGCGAGGCTTCAGCCTCGCGCAGCGGTGCCACAGCCTGAAAGGCGGCCCCGCGATCGGTCGCGAGGCGGAAGCCTCGCCTACAGGACGGCGTAGAGAATTACGGACGGCCGAAGAAATCGTTCAATGCCTCCAGCGTCGCTGCAGGCGCTTCCTCGGCCAGGTAATGGCCCGACGCCAGCGCCCGCCCGCGCACATCCGCCGCCACCGTTTTCCAGTCATTGACCGGGTCGTACAGACGGTGCACCACCCCCTTGTCGCCCCACAGCACCAGCAGCGGGCAGGTCACCTTGCGCCCGGCGGCGACGTCGGCATCGTCGTGTTCGAGGTCGATGCCGGCTGCCGCGCGGTAGTCCTCGCACGTTGCATGGATCGTGGCGGGATCGGCAAAGCAGCGCTCGTATTCGGCCATCGCGCGCGGATCGAAGATGCCGCTGCCCGAGCCCCAGCCGGCCATCTTCTTGTGCAGGTAGTACAGCGGATCCGCGCCGATCAATCGCTCCGGCAGGTCGAAGGGCTGGATCAGGAAGAACCAGTGGTAGTACGCCGTGGCAAACGCCTGATCGGTGGCGCCGAACATGATGCGGGTGGGCGAGATGTCGAGCACCGCAACCCGCTCCACCGCCGCCGGATGATCCACGGCAAGGCGGTGCGCCACGCGTCCTCCGCGGTCGTGACCGATCAGGCCGAAGCGCGCCAAGTCCAGCCTGGCCATCAGCTGCACCATGTCCGCGGCCATCGCGCGCTTCGAATACGGCGCATGCTTCGCATCGCTGTCGGGCTTGCCCGAATCGCCGTACCCGCGCAGGTCGGCGCACACCACCGTATGCGTCTGCGCCAGCACGGGGGCCACGCGATGCCACATCGCGTGCGTCTGCGGATAGCCGTGCAGCAGCAGGAGCGGCGGACCGCTGCCGCCGACCTCGCAATGGATTTGCGTATCCGCAACCGCGATGCGGTGCGTCCTGAAACCGGGAAACAACGAATCCATCGATTCAGTCCATTCATCGAAGCCCGTATCGGCTTCAGTCCACCTTGATGCCGACCTTCTGGGCCAGCGGCTTCCACTTCGCGATGTCGCGATCGATCACCAGCTTGAATTCCTCGGGCGATCCGCCCACCGGCTCCGCGCCCATCGCCAGCAGTTTCTCGCGCATCTCGGGCGAGCGGGCGATCTTGCCGATTTCCACCGACAGTCGATTCACGATCTCGGGCGGCGTGCCGGCCGGCGCCAGCACGCCGAACCACGCGACGGTCTCGTAGCCGGGCAATCCCGCTTCCGTCATCGTCGGCAACTCGGGCATCAGCGCGGAGCGCGACTTGGTGGTCACCGCCAGCGCGCGCAGCTTGCCGCCCTTGATCAACGGCACCGTCGGCGGCATGTTGCCGATGAAGATGGCGACTTGGCCGCCGACGAGGTCGGTCAGCGCCGGCGAGGATCCCTTGTAGGGAATGTGCTGGATGTCCACTCCGGCCATCGACTTGAAGAGTTCCATCGACATGTGGGCACTGCTGCCGTTGCCGCCGGACGCATACGAGAGCTTGCCCGGCTGGCTCTTCGCGTAGGCGATGAATTCGGCCACCGAAGTCGCAGGAATGGCGGGATTGATCACGACCACGTTGGGGGCCACCGCAACCTGGCTCACCGGTACAAAGTCGCGCTGGATGTCGTAGGGCAGCTTGTTGTACACCGCGGCGTTGATGCCGTGCGATCCCGCGTTGCCCATGATCAGCGTGTAGCCGTCGGGCGCCGCCTTGGCCGCAGCATCGGAACCCACCACGCCGCCCGCGCCGGGCTTGTTCTCCACCAGCACCTGCTGGCCCAGCACCGGCGTCAGCTTGTCGGCAATCATCCGCGCGATCACGTCCGGCGCATCGCCCGGCGTGCTGGGCGCGATGATCCTGATGGGTTTGGCAGGCCACGCCTGCGCACCCGCGCTGACGGCGCCAAGCGCCGCCATGGCGAATACCGCCATTAGGCCCGCACTGCGAATCACAGCTCGCATGCCATTCATCAGTCCACCTTCGCGCCGGATTTCCTGACCACGTCGCCCCATTTCACCACTTCGGTCTTCACGAACGCGGTGAAGTCCTCGGACGAATTGGC
>JANNYI010000207.1:0-8194 GCA_031410015.1 Betaproteobacteria bacterium
GCCGCGGCTTCGGGTGCCGCGCGCGGCAGCGTGAGCTCGTCGCGCGCCGTGCCGGTGGCGGTTTCGTCCACGCGAATGGAGTCGAGCACAACCTCGATGGTGCCACGGTCGGTGTTCGATACGCGCATCTTGACCGGAATATGGCGCAACGACGGCGCCAGCCAAACATAGGCATCGGTCTTGCCGTCTTCGCTCTGGCGATGCCAGCGCTCGGCGGCGATCCTGCCCTGCGGCCAGTCGATGTTTTCGGTTGCCTCGCGCGTCATCGTGTAGCGATGGATGCGCCGCGGGGTGCCGACGGTGAACGTGACCTTGTCGACCGTGGGCGGCGTGAAGTAGTACTGCCACATCAGCGCCAGCGGATCGAACGTGGGCAGGTCGAGCGCCTCGGTCTTGCCGTCGAACAGCGTGAGCAGCCCGGCCTCCCAGTCGAAGGCAGCGGTCTCCACGCGGTCGGGACCGCCGCGCTCGACGCGAAACGACAGTGGCTGCAACCCTTCCGCGGTGATGAGGCCGCGGCTTTCGATCTTGCCCTGTCCGCGCAGCACCAGCGCCGCGAGGCCGCGCGCTTCGCCGATGGTGGAGATGCGGTAGCGATTGTTGCTGTGCTCGAAGCGATAGACGGCATCGCCGATCAGGAAGCCGCGCGTGCCGAAGAACACCTTGTAGGCGAGGTCGACGCGTGGCGGCAGCGTCTTGTTGCCCGCGGCGGCGCCGGGGGTGACCAAGGCCTCGGCGGCCGCCGCGTCGGCCAGCGCGGTGGCCTTGTCGCGCGCCTCGGTTGCCGCGGCATCCGCCGCGGCCGTGTCGGGCGGGGTTGCGTCGGCGACCGCTTCCACCGGGGGGGCCGGCGCCGGCACCGGGTTCGCGCGCTTCGGCTTGGGCTTGGGTTTGGCCGCGGCGGTGGCGGCGGGCGTGGGCGGCGGCGGCAGCTCGGTGATCGTGGCGGTCAGCGGCGTGGCGTCGGGGGCCGCCGGCAGGTCGGCCGGCCACAGCGACACGGCGAGATGGAGCACCAACGACAACGCAAGCGCGACCAGCAGGAGCCGCCGCGTGCGGCGGACGGCCTGGGTCGCCGCGGCGTGCAGGGCGGGGTCGAGCAACGTCGCGGCGGGGAGGAGGGTGGCGGTCACGGGGAAACGGGTGCTGCGGTGCAGGTGCCGGTGGGCACGGTTTCAGGATGGTGCCACTACGCCGGGAATCAAGGCGCAGGACAAGTGTTCAGTCCCCGGGTACCCGCAGCACGCGACCCGGGGCCGGTGCCAATGCTCCCTTAACGCTTACGTGCCCGTCGGCGACGACCAGCCGGCCGGCACAGTACCAGCGGACCACCGCCGGCAGCAGCGCGTGCTCGGCCTGCAACACCCGCGCGGCGAGCGAGGACTCATCGTCCTCCTGCCACACCGGCACCGCGGCCTGCGCCACGATCGGGCCCACATCCACCGTGGCCGTGACGAAGTGAACGGTGCAGCCATGGATCTTCACGCCGTCGGCCAGTGCGCGCCGATGCGTGTGCAGACCCGGATAGGCGGGCAGCAGCGATGGATGAATATTGAGCAGCCGGCCGGCATAGCGCTGCACGAACGCATCGGTGAGCACGCGCATGAAGCCGGCAAGCACCACGAGATCGGGCCGGCTGGCATCGACAACCGCCGCCAGCGCAACGTCGAAGGCTTCGCGCGACGCGTGCGCGCGGTGGTCCACGACGGCGACGGCCACGCCATGCGCGCGCGCGAGGTCGAGGCCGAGGGCGTCCGCGCGGTTGCTGATGACCGTGGTCACCTCGCCGCCGAGCGAGCCGGCGGCCATGACCTCCAGCAATGCGCCGAGGTTGGAGCCGCGGCCGGAGATGAGGACGGTGATGCGTGGCAACGCCATGGTCAGGCGCGGGACACGGGTCAGAGGACGATGGTGCGCGGCTCGCCCGGCGGCTGGGCGACGATGGTGCCGATGCGCGTGGCGCGTTCGCCGGCATCGCCCAGCAGGCGCAGCGCGCGCTCGGCGTGGGCGGGCGCCACCACGACGATCATGCCGATGCCGCAGTTGAACACGCGATGCATTTCGTCGTCGGCGACATCGCCGTGCCGTTGCAGCCAGTCGAAGATCGGCGGGCGCAGCCAGTTCGAGCGGTCGAGGCGCGCCTGCAACCCGTCGGGGAGCACGCGCGGCACGTTTTCGAGCAGGCCGCCGCCGGTAATGTGCGCCATGCCCTTCACCGGCACGTCGCGCAGCAGGGCGAGCAGCGGCTTCACGTAGATGCGCGTCGGCGCCAGCAGCGTGCCGCCGAGCGTGGTGGACGCGAATGGTGCGGCGAGGTCGGCGCTGCCGGCCTCGATGATGCGGCGGATCAGCGAGAAGCCGTTGGAGTGCGGGCCGCTGGACGCGAGTCCGAGGACCACGTCGCCGGCCACGATGCCGCGGCCGTCGATGATCGCGGACTTCTCGACCACGCCCACGGCAAAGCCTGCGAGGTCGTACTCGCCGGCGGGATACATGCCCGGCATCTCTGCGGTCTCGCCGCCGATCAGCGCGCAGCCGGCCTCCTCGCAGCCCGCCGCAATGCCGCGGATGACCGTGGCCGCGACATCGACATCGAGCTTGCCGCACGCAAAGTAGTCGAGGAAGAAAAGCGGTTCGGCGCCCTGCACCAGGATGTCGTTGACGCTCATCGCGACGAGGTCGATGCCGACCGTGTCGTGGCGATCGAGCGCAAACGCGAGCTTCAACTTGGTGCCCACGCCGTCGGTGCCCGCGACCAGCACGGGTTCGCGAAAACGCTTGCCGATCTCGATCAGGCCGCCGAAGCCGCCGATGCCGGCCAGCACTTCGGGGCGCATCGTGCGCTTGGCAAAGGGCTTGATCCGTTCCACCAGGGCGTCGCCCGCGTCGATGTCGACACCGGCAGCGCGGTAGGAGAGGGGAGTGCGGTCGGCGGCTGTGGTCATGGCGGCGGGGGATCCGCTGCACGCGGAAACCGGGACTGGAACTGCGGTTGGGAGGCGTGTTGTCCCGCGCGGGCGGGGAGCAAACTCTGCACGAACGCGGCGCAAATTGCCGGGAACCACTACAATCGGCGCGATTCGCCTGATGCGCCTGCGCGCACCGGGCTCCTTCGACCGATCGCCGCGAATTCTACCGGAAATGACCGAGCCCCGTTCGTCCGCCGCCGCCCCGTCAGTCGTCCCCGCTGGCGCCGCCGACACGCCGCGGCCGGATATCAGCGACGTGCTGGCGCGCCCGGAAGCGGCCGCGCCGGCAGCGGCGCTGCGCCGGCCGCTGACGGCGCGCAACTACCTGTGGATTGCCGGTGCCGCCGTGGTCGTGTACTTCGGGCTGCGCACACTGGGCGCCGTCCTCACGCCGTTTCTGGTCGGCGCCATCCTCGCCTATCTCGGCACGCCGATTGTCGACTGGGCCGAACGCAACCTCGTGTCGCGCGCGGTGGCCACGTCGCTTGTAGTGCTCCTGTTCGGCCTGCTCCTCTTCGCGCTCTTCCTCGTGCTGATCCCGCTGGTCCAGGCCGAGGTCGGCCTCGCGATGAAGCGCGTGCCCGAGCTTTTCGCCAACGCCACGGCGCGCTTCGTGCCGTGGCTCGAGCAGACCTTCGGCGTCGTCGTCGCGTTCGACCTCGTGACGCTGAAGGCGCTGGTCGCCGAGAACATGGATGAAGCGCGCGACCTCTCGCTGCAGGTGCTCTCGGGCGTGCGGACCGGTGGCCGCATCCTCATCTCGGTGCTGGTCAACCTCGCGCTGATCCCGGTGGTGATGTTCTATGTGCTGCGCGACTGGCACATGATCATCGATCGCTTCGACACGCTGGTGCCGCGCGACTGGGACAGCAAGGTTGGGACCATCGCCAAGGACATCGACGCCGTGCTGGCCGAATTCCTGCGCGGACAGCTGCTGGTGATGCTGGTCCTTGCCGCGTATTACGTGATCGGCCTCACCGTTGCCGGGCTCGACAAGGCCTTTGCGATCGGCATCCTCACCGGACTTCTCGTGTTCATTCCCTACGTCGGCTTCGGCCTCGGCCTGGTGCTGGGCGTGGTGGCGGCGCTCCTGCAGTGGACCGGGTGGCCGGGATTCATGGCGGTGCTGGCCGTCTATGGCATCGGGCAGCTGCTGGAAAGCTATGTGCTGGTGCCGTGGCTGGTGGGCGATCGCATCGGCCTGCATCCGCTGGCGGTGATCTTCGCGTTGCTGGCGTTCGGTCAGCTCTTCGGCTTCGTGGGCGTGCTGCTGGCATTGCCGATGTCTGCCGCGCTGCTGGTAGGCCTTCGACACCTGCGTGCCGCGTATGTCCTGTCGCCGATCTACCGCGGGGACACCTGACGCGGGCCATGCAGCAGCTGACCTTCGAGCTGGCCCCGCCGGAACCGCCGACATTCGCCAATTTCGTTGCCGGTCGCAACGACGAGGTGGTGGCGGCGCTGCGCCAGCTGGCCGCCGGCGCCATCACCGAGACCGGGATCCTGCTCTGGGGTGCCGCCGACAGCGGGCGCACGCATCTGCTCCACGCGACGGCGGCGCTGGCGGCCGGCCGGGGACCGGTTGCGTTCCACACGCTGGCCGATAGCGTGGACGCTGCCCCCCCCGGCCCGGGGGCCCTGGTCCTGGTCGACGACGTGCAGGCGGCCGGGGACGCTGCCCAGGGCCGGCTCTTCACCCTCTACAACCGGCTGCGCGAGACCGGTGGGCACCTGCTGGTGGTTGCCGATGCCCCACCCGGCCGGCTGCCGCTGCGGGAGGATGTCCGCACCCGCCTGGGCTGGGGACTGGTGTTCGAGGTCATGGCGCTGGGCGATTCGGAGAAGGGGGAGGCGCTGCAGGGTTATGCGCGCGAGAGGGGGGTGCCGCTGGCCCCGGATGTGATCGCCTGGCTGCTGGCTCACGGCCGGCGGGACATGACCACGCTGACCGCCACGCTGCAGGCACTCGACCGCTTTTCGCTGGCCACCAAGCGCCCGATCACGGTGCCGCTGGCCCGGGAATGGGGCCGCGAAGCCGGCGATCTCTTCGGTCGGAAAGCCTGATCGGGCGGCCCGGGCGGGCGGATTCGGGACCTCCAGGCCGGGCGGGCGGCGGACATCACGAAAAAACGAAACGGGGTCCAAATGTCCCCTGTCGTCCATGGGCGACGCAGCAAAGGTGATTTATTTCCCTAGTACTTTGATTGTTCAGGTAAAATGCTGCCCGGGCCGGGAGTTGCGGCCGGCGGTGGCATTGTCAACCGCGCTTGTAGGAAGGGCGTTAAAGGCCCAGACACAGGCAAAACAGTGTCGTTCTCTTGGCTTCCACAAGGAAAGAATCAAATGAAGCAATTGGTAGCGGCACTGATCGCGGTGGCATTTGCCTCCGTTGCGCTGGCACAGGGTGCAGCGACAGCAACCCCGGCGGCGAAGGCCCCGGATGCGTCGTCGTCCACCCCGGCAAAGAGCATGGAAAAGAAGTCGAAGAAAAAGAAGGAAAAGAAGGCCAAGAAAAGCACGGGAGCGCCTGCCGCCCCTGCCGACAAGCCCGCCAAGTAATTAGCAGTCTTTCTGTCCAAACCCAAATACCACTGAGGAAATCTACATGAACAAGCTGATCGTTGCACTGATTGCCGGCGTCTTCGCCACTGTTGCTGCCGCCCAAACCGCTGCCCCGGCGCCTGCCGCTGCCGCTCCCGCGCCGCTGACCACGAAGGAAAAGCAGCAAGCCGTTCAGGCCACGACGCAAGCCGGTTCGGGTTCGTCGGCCAGCACGCAGAAGACCGCTGCCGAAGGCGCCAAGAACACGGCTGTCTCGAAGACGGTTGCCAAGGAAACGACCGCGTCGAAGAACGCCGCGATCAAGGCATCGGAAAAGTCGATGGTCAACCCGAACAACCCGACTGGCACCGCCGGTACCGCCGTGATGCAGAAGGAAACCACTGCCGCGTCGAAGGAAGTGCCGAAGACCAAGACGAACCTCAACACGCCTGAAGCACAAAAGGCGCTGGAAAAGGCCGCGACGAAGTAATCGCGACTTTCGCCTCCGGAAAGGGCAGGGCGTTCGCGCTCTGCCCTTTTTCTATGGTGTTTCGTGACAGTATCCGCAGGCACGGACGTGTGCCCTGTAGGCGAGGCTTAAGCCTCGCGCGCATGCGAGGCTGAAGCCTCGCCTACGGGACGATTGAGCGACTAACCTCCGAATTCACGCCATGACTGAACACGTTGCCATCCGTCCTGCCGTCACCGTTGCGATGATCGTCGAACGCGATGGCTTGTTCCTGCTGGTGGAGGAGGAGACGCGCGTGGGTTTGCGGCTCAACCAGCCGGCGGGACATCTCGAAACGGGTGAGTCGCTGCCGGAAGGGGCGGCCCGCGAAACATTGGAGGAATCGGGCTGGCGGGTCACGCCAACGGCGCTCGTCGGTGTCTATCGCTGGGTCGCGCCCGACAACGGCGCCACCTTCGTCCGCTTTGCATTTGCCGGTCGTGCCGAAACCCACGATCCCGCGCGGCCGCTCGACACTGGCATCGTGCGGGCGCTGTGGCTCGACTACGACGCGATCGTTGCACGCACTGCCGACCACCGCAGCCCGCTGGTGCTGCAGTGCCTCGACGACTATCGCGCCGGTCGCCGCTATCCGCTGGACATGCTGCGATGATCGTGCGGCGCAAGCGCGTGGTCGTGGGCCTGTCCGGCGGCGTCGATTCGGCGGTGGCGGCGTGGGCGCTGAAGGCGCAGGGTTTCGAAGTCGTCGGCGTCTTCATGAAGAACTGGGAGGACGACGACACCGACGAGTACTGCACGTCGCGCGAGGACCTGGTCGACGCTGCCGCCGTGGCGGATGTGCTCGGCATCGAGCTCGAAGCGGTCAATTTCGCGGCCGAGTATCGCGAGCGGGTGTTCGCGCACTTCCTGCGTGAGTACGAGGCGGGTCGCACGCCCAATCCGGATGTGCTGTGCAACAGCGAGATCAAGTTCCGCGCGTTTCTCGATCACGCGCTGCGCATGGGCGCCGATCACATCGCCACCGGGCACTATGCCCGCGTGCGGAAGGCAGCCGATGGCTGCGTCGAGTTGCTGACAGCCGCCGACGTGACCAAGGACCAGAGCTATTTCCTGCACCGGCTGACGCAGGAGCAGCTGGCGCCCACGCTGTTTCCGCTGGGCGAGATGATCAAGCGCGACGTGCGCGTGCTGGCGCAGCGCGAAGGCATTCCCACGTACGCCAAGAAGGATTCGACGGGCATCTGCTTCATCGGCGAGCGCCCGTTTCGCGATTTCCTGGCGCGCTACCTGCCGCGCACGCCGGGACCGGTGATCACGCCGGAAGGCGTCACGGTAGGGCGCCACGACGGCCTGGCCTACTACACGCTGGGCCAGCGTCACGGCCTTGGTATCGGCGGCACCCGGGATGGCACCGACGCGCCGTGGTTTGTCGCGGGCAAGGATATGACTCGCAATGCACTGGTGGCCGTGCAGGGGCACGCGCATCCGTTGCTGTATCGCCGCGATGTCGACGTGATCGACCTGCACTGGATCGCCGGTGCTCCTCCCGCGGCCTCAACGCGTTTGACCGCCAAGACCCGTTACCGGATGCCGGCGGCGGCCTGCGCTCTGGAAGCAACGCCTCCGGGCGCGCGCGCCACGTTCGCTTCGCCGCAATGGGCGCCCACGCCGGGACAGTATCTCGTGCTCTACGATGGTGACGTGTGCCTCGGCGGTGGGGTGATTGCTGCCGTGGCGGATGCGGGTCGTGCGCTTGAGGCTGAAGCGCGCGTTGCCTGAGTGCCGTGGTGCGGCGCCGGCCGATGCGGGTTCTGTCTGATGTGGCGCAGTTCGTTGCGGGTTCAGTTTGACGTGGCACGGTGCGGGGTGCTGCGTGTTCTGTTATGCGTGGCATGGTGCGGGGCGACAGGCCACACGGATGACGCTGGTTGCGGGCCTGTTCGCTGGCTGTGTGCTGGCTGTGTGCTGGCTGCGGAACTGGCTGTTTGCTGGCTGTGCGCTGGGTGCGGAGCTGTAGGCGAGGCTTCAGCCTCGCAGGCGCGGCACGAGGCTGAAGCCTCGTCTACACAGGTAACGGGGCGGCAAGGGCCGCATCCGAAAGACCTCTCCACGGCCGTGGCGAGCGGCGGGCCGCGCGGGGCGGGCGCATTGGAGCCGCGTGGGCGGGCGCGAGTGGCAAAAAGCAGTGATCGGCTTCATCGACTCGCCGGCTTTT
>JANNYI010000208.1:0-3283 GCA_031410015.1 Betaproteobacteria bacterium
AAGCGCTGCGCCAGATGGAGCGCAGCCTGCTGCGGGAGCGCACGCGAAGCGGCGGTGGCGCAGGTGGCGGTGGCGGCAGCGGCGGTAGTGGTGGCGGCGGTGGCGGCGGTGGCGGCGGCAACTGAATCACACAAAAGGCAGACAACGCGATGAGTACCGGCGACATCCTTCTGGTCGATGACGATCCCGACCTGCTGAAACTGATCAGCCTGCGCCTGACGTCGGCCGGGTATCGCGTGCGCACGGCGGAGAGCGGCGAGACGGCACTGGCGGCGATCGCCGTGCAACGGCCCTCCGTGGTGGTCACCGACTTGCGCATGCCCGGTATCGACGGGTTGCAGCTCTTCGACGCGATCAATCGCCAGCATGCGGGCCTGCCGGTGTTGATCCTCACCGCGCACGGCACCATTCCGGATGCGGTCGCGGCCACGCAGCGTGGCGTGTTCGGCTTCCTCACCAAGCCCTTCGACAGCCAGGACCTGCTGGCGAAGGTGGCCTCGGCGCTCAAGCTGTCCGGGCACGATGCCGGCCGCGGGGACTCGGGCATCGGCGAATGGCGCGAAGGCATCATCACCCGCAGCCCGGTGATGGAGGACCTGCTGCGGCAGGCCAAGCTCGTCGCCGACTCGGACGCCAGCGTACTCATCTATGGCGAGTCCGGAACGGGCAAGGAGTTGCTGGCGCGGGCCATTCACCGCGCCAGCCCGCGCCGCGACCGGCCTTTCATTGCCGTGAACTGCGGCGCGATCCCCGGCGACCTGCTCGAGTCCGAGCTCTTCGGTCACGCGCGCGCCGCGTTCACCGGCGCCGTGCAGGCGCACAAGGGCCTGTTCCAGGCGGCCGATGGCGGTACGCTGCTGCTGGACGAGATCGGCGATATGCCACTGGGACTGCAGGTCAAGTTGCTGCGGGTGCTGCAGGAGGGCGAGGTCCGCCCGGTGGGGGCGACACAGTCCATTCCGGTGGATGTGCGCGTGATTTCGGCCACGCACCGCGACCTCGATGCGCACAAGGCGTCCGGGCAGTTCCGCGAGGATCTCTATTACCGCCTCAACGTGGTCTCGTTGCGGCTGCCGCCGCTGGCCGAGCGGCGCGAGGACATTCCGGTACTGGCCGGGCACTTTCTGCGCAGCCTCGCGGAGCGGTACCGCAAGCCGCCGCCGAGCCTCGCGCCGGATGCGATGGCGCTGTTGGTGGCGGCGCCCTGGCCGGGCAACGTGCGGCAGCTTCTCAACCTGCTGGAGCAGGCGCTGGCGCTGACCACCACTACGGTGATCCCGGCGACGCTGGTGCAAAGCGCATTGAAGGAAGACGCGGCGGCGCTGGTGCCGTTCGAGGAGGCACGCAAGTCGTTCGAGCGGGACTACCTCGTGCGGCTCCTCAAGATCACGGGCGGCAACGTCACGCAGGCCGCGCAGCTTGCCAAGCGCAACCGGACGGAGTTCTACAAGCTGCTGCAGCGCCACAGCCTCGAGCCGGCGATGTTCAAGGAAGCCAAGACCTGACGCGTTCCTCCGGCGCAATGCGCCAAGACCCTGTCGTGAACCAACGACAGCGAATAGTGCCTGTATTCATGCAGTTAATGCCGTTGTCATTTGGCGCGTCGGCAAACTGCGACAACGTGGGGCGGGCGTGGCGCTTCGGCGCATGCAACTCCACCTGCGCGGAATCATCAAGTCCTCCTCTGTGAGCGGCACGATCGGCCGCGGAATCTGCATACGGCGAACTCCGTGGCATGTGCCTTGCTTATGGATACTCACGCAGTCGAGGCGGTATCCATCAGGGAAAGGTCATGGACGTGTTCGCACCCGAGTTCTCCCAGTTCTGGCTTGCCGGCAATGCCTCGCGCCCGCTCGATGCGGCCGCCGCGGCGCGCAATGACGACGCGGCCGCGCAGCAGGTCGCGATGCAGGAACTGGTCGAACGGGTCAACGCCGCGCGTTCCGTGGTCTGACCCGCAGCCGCCACGCCTCCGGACGGCGACCGTCCGGCCCCCTGGAGTGGGTCAATTCTCCAGTCGATCCCCCTTGCCCGCTTCTTTCCTCCCGGCGGGCATTTTTTTTGGTTCCAGGAAGCGCTGGCCGCCAAACGCCTGCAGCAGTCGGAACACCCCCAGCGAACCGAACGCCGCAAGCATGGCGAAAGCCATCAGCGCCGGCGCGCCCCGCGTGTCGAGCACCCACGCGCCGAGCAGCGGCGCCACCAGGATCATGGCGTTCTGCCACGCCTGCACCCGCCCCGAGACACCCCCGATGGCGGTCGGGAAGTGCGTCGTCATGTACACGTTCAAGGCAATCGCGTAGCGCGCGCTCAGCGTGCCGCTGACAAAGAACATGGCCGGCAGCAGGAGGTCGAGGTGCGGCGCGTGCAGCCCGAGCATGAGGCCGATGCCGCCGAATGCCGCCGCCTGGACCAGCGCCGGACGTGCCATCGCGGCGGTAGCGCCATGCGCGGCGCTGCCGGCACGCCTCCGGGCAAGCCACAGGCCGGACAGGATGTTGCCGGCGCCCGCGCAACTCACCAGGATGCCGAGCAGCGCCTTGTCCAATCCGGATTGCTGCAGGACCAGCGGGATCAGGTTGTTCACCGTGAACACGAAAAATGCGTAGGTCGCGGCAATCCATAGCAGCGGAGTGATACCGGCGGTTGGCGTCGGGAGGCGGGCGGATGCAGGCGAACACGACGAACGCCAGCGCCGAAAACACGAGGGAGACGACGAGCGCAAAGGCTTCGCTGGTCAGCGAACTCGATACCGTACCGATGGCGGGCGCCAGGACCTTGGCGCTGTTGTTGAGCACATTGAGCAGCGAATAGAACCGCGGGCGATGGGCGTCGTCGATCGTGCGCACGGCCAGCACGTTGATCGCGGGCGTTGCCGCCAACGCCGCCACCGCGCGCAGCCCCACCAGCGCCACGAACAGCGTGAAGTAGTGGCAGAACAGGATCGCGCCGGTGGCGGCCGCCCTGGCGGCAAGGGAGGCGAGAAGCACATATTGCGGATTGCCGCGGTCGCACAGGCGGCCGATCGCAGGCGCCAGCAGGATCCCGGGCAGCAACCCGGCGGCGCTTACTGCGGCCATCTGGTACGGCGTGACCTGGAACTGGTACGCGGCCAGCGTCAGGATCGCCAGGAAGTCGATCCATGCGCCGAACGCGGACAGCCCATCGCCTGCCAGCAGCAGGCGACCATTACGGTGGGGTGTCATCCGTTGCCTGGCCGGCGCCGCTGCCGTCGCGCAAGGGGGACGGCAGCCGCGTCTATACCGCCACCGGCGCCTTCAGG
>JANNYI010000209.1:0-11205 GCA_031410015.1 Betaproteobacteria bacterium
CGGGGGGGGCCGGCCCGGGGGGCGCCCGCGGGCGGCGGTGCGGATGGGGCGGAGTCGGCGCGAGGGAGTACAGGGTGCGAGGCCATGGTGCGATTGTTCCCGCACGGGAGGGTTAGCGCAAGCCGGTTCATCCAGCGATCCTGCCGGCAAGGCTTTGAATTTCGCACGAATTCCCGCAGGCGGGGCGTACAGGCGCTGCCCGTGCGCGTCGCGAGGCTGAAGCCTCGCCTACAGCGGTTTCCGTGTGGCCGGCGGACGGTGTTACGGCGCGGCGCGGTCACCGACGAAATTCTTGCCGCGTACGCCGTCCAGCGCCTTGTGGATCATCTGGTCGGCCTCGGCCTTGTCCACGCCATAGTCCGCAAATTCGGTGCTGACGCCCACGGCGGCGAGGAGCGCTGCGAGCGCCGCCGGCGCCTCGCGCAACGGACAGTCGAAGATCTGCGCCAGCACCGCATCGCGTTGCGGATCGGCGCCGATGGCGCGGCCCAGCACCATCGGCAGCGTGAACGAGCACGCGATGCCGTGCGGCAGCCCGTGGTTCAGCGTCATGTCGTACGAGATCGAATGCGCCAGCGCGGTCTTGGTATTGGAGAACGCAAGCCCGGCCTTGAGTGCCGCCAGCGACATCCGCGCACGCAGCGCGGGATTGCGCAGCTGCTGCATCAGCAACGGCAGCACGGCCAGCACGTCGCGCGCGGCCGAGATCGCATGCGTGTCCGAGATCGGATTGGCGTTGATGTTCCAGATCGATTCCAGCGAGTGCGACAGCGCGTCGAGCCCGGCGGCGAGCGTGGGGCCGGCCGGCAGCGACAGCGTGAGTTCGGGATCGACCAGGGCCGCTTCCGGCCACGTCTCCTTCAGGTGCAGCGAGTATTTCTTCTGCGCGCCCGGCGTGCGGTCCCACACGGTGGCCCACGGGGTGACTTCGCTGCCCGTGCCGGCCGTGGTGGGAACCGTGAGCAGCGGCTTCACGCGCGTGGGCGTGAACGGCCTGCCGGTGGCCAGCAATGCCACCAGTTCGGAAAATTTGCCGCTGGGTGTGCCCACCATCAGCGCCTTGGCGGTGTCCAGCGCGCTGCCGCCGCCCACCGCGAGGATCAACTCGGTGTCGGCGTATTGCGTCCAGAAACGCTCGTACATGCCGGTGAGGCTTGCCACATCGGGATTGGGCACCGTGTCGGGTTCGATCGCCACCAGATGCACGCCCAGCAGGTCCTGGATGCGCTTGGTGAGGCCGAAGCCTGCGGCCTCGGGAAAGGTGACGAGGACCGTCCTGCGCCCGGCGACAAGTGCAGGCAACTGATCGAGCGCGCCCACGCCGAAGGTGATGGCAACCGGGTTGTGATAGTGGGACGTCATGGTCGTGACCTGTATGGATGGCGTGAAGTGAACGGCGCTACGCGATGGCCCTGGCAATCCGGGTACGCAGCCACGCCGACAACAATTCGGAAATCACCACGACGGCGATGATCGACAGCAGGATGGCGGCGACATCCTTCGACGCCACGCGCTGGACGCTCTCGCGCAGGTACCAGCCCATGCCGCCCGCGCCGAAGAAGCCGACCACGGTGGCGGCGCGGAACACGACGTCCCACGTGTAGATCGTGATGCCGGTCCACGCCACGCGCACCTGCGGCAGCACCGCGAATACGAACGTCTGCAGGTTGTTGGCGCCGGTGGCGCGGATTGCATCGACCTGGCCTGGCTTGATCGCCTCGATGGCTTCGGAGAAAAGCTTGCCGGAAAAGCCGATGCAGAAGAGCGTCAGTGCCACCGCGCCGGGCAGCATGCCGAAGCCCAGGATGGCCACCAGCAGGATCGTCCAGATCATCTCGTGCACCGACCGGCAGGCCATGATGATGAGGCGCGCGACCGGGTACACGAAGCGCCTCGACGGCGTCATGTTGAACGACGCGAACCACGCCAGCGGAATCGACAACGCGATTCCCACCACGGTGGCGAGGTAGGACATCTGCAGCGTCTCCACCACCGAATGCCAGTAGTCGGCATTCATGATGTGGCCGATGTTGGGCGGGAAGTAGCGCCGTCCCAGCATCTCGCCCATCCGTCCCAGCATGCCGGGCAGCCGCTCCAGCGGAATGTTCAGGTAGTCCAGCGCGAAGGCAATGAAGGCCAGCGAGCCCAGCAGCGCGCCGTACTTGTAGAGACTCTGCGGATAGCGAAAACGGCTCCACGTGAGCGGGATGTGACCGGGCGCCACCGCGAGGTCGACCATCTGCCCCACGCTGGCGTCAGATGACGGCTTTGCGAGCATAGTAGGACACCACTTCGCCGAGCACGATGAGTGCGAGGATCGCGAGGATGACGACCGCAATGCCGCCGTTGTTGGACATCGCCATCTGCCGGAACAGCACCAGTCCCAGCCCGCCCGCGCCCACGAGGCCCAGGATGGTCGAGCGGCGGATGTTGATGTCCCACTCGAAGATCATGTTGCCGACGAACACCGGGATGATCTGCGGCAGGATCGCAAACCACAGGATCTGGAACTTGGTGCCGCCCGCCGCGCGGATGGCTTCCAGCGGCTTCGGGTCGACATCCTCGATGGCTTCCGCGATGGTCTTGGAGATAAAGCCCACCGAGCGCACCGCCATCGCCAGAATGCCCGCCAGCGCGCCCAGGCCGACGGCGGACACGAAGATCAGACCCCAGACGATCTCGTGCACCGAGCGCGACATCGTCATCAGAAAACGGCCGACCGCGTACGACACTTTGCCGAAGGGCGTGATGTTCGAGGCACCCAGCCACGCCACGGGAATCGACAGCACCAGGCCCGCCAGCGTGGCGAGCGTGGCCATGAGCACGGTCTCCACCGCCGGCTCCCACAAGTCGGGCACGAGGCTCCAGTCGAGTTCGAGGAAGCGTCCCAGCGTGGTCAGCAGCGACCCGTTGAGGATGCGGCTCCAGTCCGTGTCGCTGATGACGATCGCCTCGACCGTCCACGCGACCACGATGAAGACCAGCAGGTAGGTCGTGTAGCGCACCTTGCGCGCGCGGCTGCGCCCGGCGGCGATGGCGTCGACGCGGGCATCGAGCGTGTCGATGCCCGCGCCCAGCGCCAGCGCGCTCACAGCACCTCCATCGCGTAGATCTCCTGCAGCGCCCGCTTGTCGAGCCTGGCCGGCGGCCCCTCGAATTTCTTGATGCCGTCCTGCAGCCCGATCACGTGCGAGCAGAACTCGCAGGCAAGGTCGACGTCGTGGATGTTGCACAGCACCGGGATGTGGAACTCGCGCGCCATCTCGCGGATCAGGCCCATCACCTCGCGCGAGATCTTGGGATCGAGGCTGGACGTGGGCTCGTCGACCAGCAGCAGCTTGGGATTCTGGATCAGCGCACGCGCAATGCCCACGCGCTGGCGCTGCCCGCCGGAGAGCCGGTCGGCGCGCTTGTCGATATGTTCGCCGAGGCCCACGCGGTCGAGCAGCACCAGCGCCTGGCGAATCTCCGCCTTGGTGAACATCCGCAGGACGCTGCGCACGGTGCCGGTGTAGCCGAGACGCCCGGTGAGCACGTTGTCCATCACCGACAGGCGCTCGATCAGGTTGAACTCCTGGAAGATCATGCCGATGTTGCGCCGCTCGCTGCGCAGTTCCGCCGGCGACAGCTTCACCATGTCCTTGCCGTTGAAGATCACCTCGCCGCTCTTCGGCTCCACCAGCCGGTTGACGCAGCGGATCAGCGTGGACTTGCCCGCGCCGCTGGGGCCGATGATCGCGAAGAAATCATCCGCGTTCAGCGTGAAGCTGATGCCCTTCAGGATTTCGCGGTCGGCATAACCGGCGCGCAGGTCCTTCACTTCAAGTACGGTGTGCATGCGTCAGCATCCATTCACGACGGCGCGAAGGAATCCGGGCGCACCGCGTGGCGTGCCCGGCGCGTTCGGTGCGGAGCTCTACTTGCCGCCGCCCGCCTCGCGGATGACGTTGTAGTCGGAGTCCTTCATCACGACGAATTTCTCGCTGCCGACGTTCTCGAGATACTTCTTCCCCACCTCCGTCGTTTCCAGCGTCACGAACGTCTTCTGGATCTTGTCCTTGAGCTCGGGGCACAGCGAGGCGCGGTAGACGAACGGATCCTGCGGGATCAGCGGCGACGTCCACAGGATGTTGAAGTCGTCGACCTTCATCTTGCCCTTGCTGCCGTCGATCGCGTTCATGAAGCGGTGGGTGGCCACGAAGGCGGCGTCGGCCTTGCCGTCGAACACGGCGATCGTGGACAGGTCATGCCCGCCGGAGAAGGCCTGCTTGCCGAAGTACTGCTTCAACGGCATGTTGACGACCTTGCCACCGAAGATCGACTCCGGGATCAGCGAACCCGAGGTGCTGGCCGGATCCACCAGCAGCATCACCGAGCCCTTGACGGATTCGATCGACGTGAACTTGGAACCCTTCTTCGTGATCAGGATCGACTTGAAGCCGGGGCCCGGCTCCTGCACGCCCTGGCCCTTCTTGTAGTAGGTGGCGAACACGTCGATGTTGGCGCCCTGCGTCTTCGCGATCAGGTACGACTCGGGGCCCAGTACCGCGATGTCGACCCACTTGCCCAGCAGCGCCTCGACCACCGACGAGTACGATGTCGGCATGTAGAACTCGATCTTCTTGCCGGTGTTGGCTGCAAGGAGGTCCAGCACCGGCTTGTACAGCGTCAGCTCGCGCACCGATTCCTGCGTGGGGATGATCGAGAACCGCAATACCTTCGGATCCTCGCATTGCTGCGCCTGTGCGGCCCCGAATCCAAACGCGATCACCAGCACTGCCAACCGCATCCAGCCCGTCTTGAACGTATCCACGTGAAGCCTCCTTGAGGGTTGTCGTTCTGTCGTGACTTCCAATCAGCGCGACGCGGCGCCGTTGATCGCGAAATCGAACACCTGGTAGCTCTTGAGCGTGGACACGCCCGCCTTGAGCTTGTATTCGTCGTTGAGCGGTTCGGACAGGATGATCGGGACCTTGGCCTCGGCCACGCCGCCGTGCGTGCGCAGGCGATGGCCTTCGAGTCCCGTCAGGTCGTGGTCCTTTTCCGATGCGCCGATGCAGGTGCCCGCGGTGCCGATCACGGCCACGTCGCCTTCGCGATCCGCGGGGAGGTCGAACACGCGGCACGCCGTGGCCTTGTCGTAGGCCGCCTCCACGCCGTCCAGGTTGCGCACGAGGTCAAGCACCTGCCGCGGCGTGGTCTTGCCGCGGCAGTAGACGCGCACGAAGCCGCCAAGCGCGCCGTGATGCGCGACAAACGCGTCCGTGATCGGGCAGATGACGGTGGTATCGCCCTTGCCGAACTTCGCATCCAGCACGTCCTGCAGCCAGATCACGTTGGGCTTGCCAGCGGCATCCGACTTGTCGTTCATGCCGTGGTCGGCCGTCAGCGCCACCAGCGCACCGAGCGCGGCGAGCTTGCCGAAGCGCGCATCGAGGTCCTGGTAGAAGCGCTTGGCCGCGGCCTCGTTGGGTGCGTACTTGTGCTGCACGTAATCGGTGAGCGACAGGAACATGAGGTCGGGCCGGTCGCGCTCCAGGATCTTGATGCCAGCATCCAGCACGAACAGCGACAGCGCCTCGGAGTACATGTCGGGCAAAGGCTGGCCGACGAACTCGAGCACGTTCTCGATGCCGTTCTCGGCCAGCGTGCACTGGTCGGCCTTCTCCGACGAGAAGCTGATGCTGCCGCCGGACAGGTCGAGATCCTTGCCCAACTGGCGGCGCAGCTTGTCCTTGGCGGTGATCGAGACCACGCGGGCGCCGGCGCGCGCGAACTGGCACAGGATGGTGTCGCCGCGCAGCAGCTCGGGCCCCGACATCACCACGGCCTTGCCGGTGGCGGGGTCGAGATAGAAGTTGCCCGAGATCCCGTGCTTCGACGCCGGCGTGCCGGTGATGATCGACATGTTGTTGGGGCACGTGAAGCTCGGCACGGTGCCGTCCGCAACGGTCGAAAAGCCCTGCTTGATGAAGCGGGCGATGTTGGGGATGGCGCCTTCCTTCAGGAACTGCTGGAAATAGGCAGGGTCGCCGCCATCGATGCACACGACCACCACCGGCTTCGCGGGCCAGCGGTAGGTGGTGCCATTGGCATTGACAGGGCTTTTTGCAGTGGTCGAAGGCATGGCGAACTGCTTCCTTTCAGGCTATCGGATGGTGGTGACCGATTTAAGTCGCGGCCTTGCGGCCGGCACGCGCGCGCGGCACTGGTGCTTCGTGCAGCACGCGATGCAGCCGTTCGCGGCCGTTGATCACATGCTCGAACAGGAGCCGACCCGCCAGCGCCTCGTCGCCCTTGGCGACGGCATTGACGATGGCCTCGTGATCCTTGGTGGACGCAGGAATGCTCTCGGCGCTGCGCGAGATCACTTCGCGGCGGTAGAGATTCAATTCGTTGACGATGCGCTGGTAATTCACCAGCAGCGCGTGGTTGCCGGCAGCTTCGCCCAGCACCTCGTGGAACTCGATGTTCAGCGGAAAGTAGGCGTCGGGGTCGAGCGCGCGGCTGGCCGCGTGCATCCGCTTGACGATTTCACGCAGGCGCTGCAGTTGCGCGGGCTGGATGCGCTTGGCCGCCAGCCGCCCGATCAGGCCGTCGAGCGCAGCGCGCACTTCGTAGATTTCGTAGGCCTCTTCTAGGGAGACCTGGCGCACGAACACGCCGCGGTTCTTTTCGGTGCGCACGAGGCCCGACTGGTCGAGCGCACGAAAGGCTTCGCGCACCGGGCCCCGGGACACGCGCAGCTCGCCGGCGATCTCCGCCTCGTTGAGCTTGGCGCCGGCTTCGAGTTCGCCGGAAACGATCTGGCGCTCAAGCTCGCGCTGCACGAGTGTCGTCAGCGAATGTTCGCGCAACACGGCAATGGCCGTGTCGTGGGCATTGGGCAAGGCAGGCAGGAGGAGCTTAGCGCGCGGCATGACTTTGGGCTGAGGACTTGACAGGGGGATGCGGTGGAATCAGTATGGCTGGGTTTAGTAGATTGTCAACAATCATTTGTTTGCAGGATTGTGACAATTCCGCCTGCCATGCCATTCTTGCGGCGCACCATGGCGGGTCCCTTCCACCTGTCGCGCCGCGCCGTCCGAGTCCGCCACCATGAACGCCATCACGCCACCACCCCGCAGCCCGCACTTCGTTGCCGAGACCCTTCGCCTGGGTGGCCGCAAGGTATCCACCGCGCGCAACATCGACGTGTTCAATCCGTGGAACGGCGAACTGGTCGGGACCACGCCGATGGCCACGGTGGAGGACATTCGCCGCGCCTTCGCGATCGGGCGCGATTTCAAGTCGAAACTCTCCCGCTACGAGCGCGCGTCGATCCTGGACAAGGCCGCAGCCATCCTGCGCGAGCGCACGGAAAGCGCGTCCGACCTCATCACCCGCGAGTCGGGGTTGTGCAAGAAGGACTCCCTCTATGAGGTCGGCCGCGTCTGCGACGTGCTCAACTTTGCCGCCAACGAGGCCCTGCGCGACGATGGCCAGTCCTTCTCCTGCGATTTGACGCCGCACGGCAAGAAGCGCCGCATCTTCACCCAGCGCGATCCGTTGCTGGGCGTGATCAGCGCGATCACGCCGTTCAACCACCCGATGAACCAGGTGGCGCACAAGGTGGCGCCGTCCATCGCGTCGAACAACCGGATGGTGCTCAAACCCTCCGAGAAGACGCCGCTGTCCGCCTTCATGCTGGCCGATGTGCTCTACGAGGCGGGGCTGCCGCCCGAAATGTTCCAGGTGGTCACCGGCGATCCGCGCGAGATCGCGGATGAACTCATCACCAACGAGCATGCGGACCTCATCACTTTCACCGGCGGTGTCGCGGTCGGCAAGTACATCGCATCGAAAGCCGGCTACCGGCGCCAGGTGCTGGAACTGGGCGGCAACGATCCCATCATCGTGATGGAGGACGCCGACCTCGAGGAAGCCGCCACGCTGGCGGCGCAGGGGTCGTACAAGAACAGCGGCCAGCGCTGCACGGCGGTGAAGCGCATCCTGGTGCACGAAGCGGTGGCCAATCGCTTCGTCGAGCTGCTGGTGGCCAGGACGAAGGCATGGAAGTACGGCGACCCGGCGGATCGCGACGTGGACATGGGCACGGTGATCGACGAGGCGGCGGCAATGCAGTTCGAGGCGCGCGTCAACGAAGCCATCGCGCAGGGCGCCCAGCTGCTCGCGGGCAACATCCGCGTCGGCGCGCTCTACTCGCCGACGGTGCTCGACCATGTCGATCTCAGCATGACCGTGGCGAAGCAGGAGACCTTCGGACCGGTGTCGCCGGTGCTGCGCTTCCGCAACATCGAGGAAGCCATCGCGATTTCCAACGGCACCGCCTATGGACTGTCGTCGGCGGTGTGCACGCAGCGCCTCGACTACATCACGCGCTTCGTCAACGAACTGAACGTCGGCACCGTCAACGTCCGCGAAGTGCCGGGATATCGCCTCGAGTTGACGCCGTTCGGCGGCATCAAGGACTCGGGACTGGGCTACAAGGAAGGCGTGCAGGAGGCGATCAAGTCGTTCACCAATCTCAAGACCTTCTCGCTGCCGTGGGGGTGACCGCAGCGACATGCAGACACTGCTGAACCTGCTCGCGAGCGTCGCCCTGCTGATCTGGGGCACGCATATCGTGCGCACCGGCATGCTGCGGGTGCTGGGCGCCGACCTCCGGCGGGTGCTCTCCGGCAGCGTCGACAACCGCTTCTCGGCATTCGCGGCCGGGCTGGGCGTCACCGGGCTGGTGCAGTCGTCCTCCGCCACCGCGCTCATCACCAGTTCGTTCGTGGCGCGCAACCTGATTCCGCTGGCGTCCGCACTGGCGATCATGCTCGGCGCCGACGTGGGCACCAGCATCATGGCGCAGGTCTTCTCGCTCGACCTGTCGTGGCTGTACCCGCTGCTGATCTTCTTCGGCGTCGTGTTCTTCCTGTCGCGCAAGACCACGCGCGCCGGCCAGCTCGGCCGCGTCGCCATCGGCCTCGGGCTCATCATCCTGGCACTGCAGATGATCATGGCCGCCACGCAGCCCATCGTGCAGGCGCAGGGCGTCAAGGTGCTCTTTGCCTCGGTGTCGGGCGACCTGATGCTCGACATGCTGATCGGCGCCCTGCTCGTCGTGCTGTCGTGGTCCAGCCTCGCCATCGTCCTGCTCACCGCCGCGCTGGCGGCCGCCGGCGTGATCGCGGTGCCGGTGGCGCTGTGCTTCGTGCTGGGCGCCAACCTCGGCAGCGGCGTGCTGGTGCTGCTGGCCACGACCGCCACCAATGCCGTGGGCCGCCGCGTGGCGCTCGGCAACCTCATGTTCAAGCTGATCGGCTGCGTGCTGTTCGGCTTCGCGATGCCATGGGTGCTCCCGCTGCTGGCGTCGTTCCAGCCCGAGGCCCAGCGGCAGGTGGTCAATTTCCATGTGCTGTTCAACGTTTCGCTGGCCCTCCTGTTCATCTTCTTCACCGACACGATCGCGCGGTGGTGCATCCGGCTCTTTCCGGACAACACCGTGGCGACCGACGCGCAGGCAACTCCCCGGCACCTCGACGAGGCCGCGCTGCCCACGCCGGCGCTGGCCATCGCCAACGCCGCGCGCGAAGCGCTGCGCATCGGCGACCTGATCGAGCAGATGCTGAACGGCATGCTGGAAGTGCTGCGCACCAACAACAAGGCGGTGGTCGAGAATGTCCAGCGTCTCGACGACGACGTCGACAAGCTCTACAGCGCCGTCAAGTTCTACCTGACCCAGATCAGCCGCGAGGCGCTCGACGAGACGGAAGGCCGCCGCTGGACCGAGATCATCTCGCTCACCATCAATCTGGAACAGGTGGGCGACATCATCGAGCGCATCGTCGAGGATGTGCAGGAGAAGAAGATCCTGCTCAACCGGTCGTTTTCCGAGGCCGGCACGACGGAACTGTGCGACCTGCACGCGCGCCTGTTGAGCAATCTGAAGCTCGGCCTCAACGTATTCATCAACGGCAACGTCAAGAGCGCCCAGTTGCTGCTGGGTGAGAAGGAGCGCTTTCGCGACCTCGAGCGTGCGTATGCCGCCACGCATCTCGATCGGCTCTCCGGACAATCGGTGCAGGCCATCGAGACCAGTTCGCTGCACCTCGACGTGATCAGCGACATGAAGCGGATCAACTCGCACCTGTGCTCGATCGCCTATCCCATCCTCGAGCAGGCGGGCAAGCTGCGTTCCAGCCGTCTGAAGACCCCCGACCGGCGCGCCGTGTCCAGCAGCGCCTCCGCGATCAAACTTGCCGACAAGCCCCGCTAATGGCCCTCACCATCGCCGACATCGAACGCGTCTTTGCCGAACACGGCAGTCTCGGCTATGCCGGCGAGCCCGTGACCCAGCTCGAACATGCGCTCCAGGGCGGCCTGCTGGCGGAGCAATCCGGCGCCTGCGATGCGCTGATCACCGCCACGTTCCTGCATGACCTGGGGCACATGCTGAACCTGCAGGGCGACACGCCCACCGCGCGCGGTATCGACGACACGCACCAGTATTTCGCCATTCCGTTCCTGCGCGGCACGTTCGGCGACGATGTGCTGGAGCCGATCCGGTTGCACGTCGATGCCAAGCGCGCGCTGTGCGCGCTGGAGCGCGACTACTTCGATGGATTGTCGGAGGATTCGCGGCGCAGCCTGAAACTGCAGGGAGGCGTCTACAGCGCCGCCGAGGCCGAGCAGTTCCGCGCCAAGCCCTTTGCCGAGGATGCGATGAAGCTGCGCCGCTGGGACGACCAGGCCAAGGTGGCCGACGCGGCGACGCCGCCGCTGTCGCATTTTCTGGAGATCGCGCGCCGCGCTGCGCAGTGCGTTTGAATCCCGCCGTCTTCCCGTAGGCGAGGCTTCAGCCTCGCGCGAACGCCGCGTGCCGCGCTGCGAAGCGCGTTTGAATCCCGCCGTCTTCCCGTAGGCGAGGCTTCAGCCTCGCGCGAACGCCGCGTGGCGCTGCACGAGGCTGAAGCCTCGCCTACGGTTGGGTACGCGCCTTCCCAGGTTCGCGACGTCCTAGCCGCGCGGTTCACCCTTGCGGTTGACCGTGATCGTCGGGCCCGGCGCCGTGGACAGTTGCACGCGATGCGGCTGGCCGTTGAAGACGTAGCTCACCTCCCAGTAGGCGGGCGTGGCCGAGCCGGGGACGGCAGCGCACTTCTGCACGTTCTGTCCGTAGGTCGTCGTGCCGTTGCCGGTGCCGACATTGGCCCC
>JANNYI010000210.1:0-11782 GCA_031410015.1 Betaproteobacteria bacterium
TCAGGGTCAATTGGAGGGGTCGTCGATTTGACCCCGACTTGACCCGGAAAGCGGTACCCCACGCCACGGCGCCAGCAAAGCTGAATCCCCACGCCACGGCGCCGGCGTGAATGAGACGTTCGACTACGGCGACTTCAACTGCTCGTACAGCGCAGTCTCCAGCTTCAGCAGCGCCTGTTCGTCATGCAGTCGCGCCCCTTCGATCAGGAAGACGTCCTCCGCCCGCTCGCCCAGCGTGTTGATCTTGGCGCTGACCACGCCGACGTTGGCGCGGGCGAGCGTGTAGGCAATGCGTGCCAGCAGCCCCGGGCGGTCGCCTGCGACCACTTCGAGGATGTAGTGCGTGCCCTTGTCGTCCGGAAAGATCTGCACCTCGGGTGTGAGCGGGTAATGCTTCAGCTGCCGCGAGATCCGACCCTCATGCGGTGGCGCCAGCGGCGGATGCTCCTGCAGCAGCCGCGCCAGTTCGAATTCGATGTACTGGATCGCCTCGCGGTAGCTGGGATTGGCCTCCCGCGGGTCGTGCAGCGTGAACGTGTCGAGCGCATAGCCGGCACGCGTCGTGTGAATTCGCGCCTCGAGAATCGACAGCCCGGTGCGCCCGAAGAATCCGCACAGGCGCGCAAACAACTCGGGCTCGTCCGGCAGGTACACCAAGACCTGCAGGCCGGCCCCGTCGCGGGCCAGCCGCGCCTTGACGACCGGCGCCGGCCCATCGACGCGCCAGTACAGGTGCCGCGCGTGCCAGGCGATCTCGTCGGCGCCGTGACGCTGGAAGTAGGGCGTATCGAGGTGCCGCCACAGCGCCTTTTCGGCGTCGGCGGGGACGGCGTACAGGCGCAGCAGGCGCGTCGCCTCGGTGCGGCTTGCCTCGACGCTGTCCATGATCGTGCGCGTGGGCGAGGTTCCGGAGAGCACCGCGCGTGCGGCGTGATAGAGATCCTCCAGCAGCTTGCCCTTCCACGCGTTCCACACCTTGGGACTGGTACCGCGGATGTCGGCGACCGTCAGCAGGTACAGCGCCGTGAGCCGCCGTTCCGAGCCCATCTTCTGCGCAAACGCCGCGATGACGTCCGGGTCGGTCAGGTCCTGCTTCTGCGCGGTGGCCGACATCATCAGATGGTCGGCCACCAGCCACGCGACCAGGTCGCCATCGGCCAGCGACAGTCCGTGCTCGCGGCAGAAGCGACGGGCATCGTGCGCACCGAGCGCGGAGTGGTCGCCGCCGCGGCCCTTGGCGATGTCGTGGAACAGCCCGGCGAGGTAGAGCACCTCGCGCCGCTCGAAGTCGGCGATGAGGCGCGAACACAGCGGATACTCGTGCGCGTGCTGCGCCTCGGTGAAGCGACGCAGGTTGCGGATCACCATCAGGATGTGCTCGTCCACCGTGTACACGTGGAAGAGATCGTGCTGCATCTGGCCCACGATACGGCCGAATACCGGCAGATACTGGCCGAGGATCCCGAAGAGATTCATGCGGCGCAGTTCGTGCAGCAATCCGCGCTCGTTGCGGAACAGCATCATGAAGCGGGCGCGGTTGCCGGGATCGTGGCGGAAGGCGCCGTCGATCAGGCGCCGGTCGCGCCAGAGCGTGCGCAACGTGTGCGCCGACATGCCTTTCAGCTCGCGGCGTTGCTGGAGCATCAGGAAAGCATCGAGCAGCGCCGACGGGCGGCGCTCGAACACGCCGTCGTCGACGATATCGAGCAGCTCGTCCACCTGCTGGAACTCAGCGTCGATCGCCACGGGCGCGGTGGCGGCCGGATGCAGCGACGCGTGCAGGTTCTGCAGCACGATGATGTTGACCTGCCGCACCAGCTTCGCCGCGCGGAAGTAGCACTGCATCAGTTGCTCGGTGGCGCGCTTCGCCGGCGTATCGACGAAGCCAAGCTGCTTCGCCAGGGCACCCTGGACATCGAAGACGAGCCGGTCCTCGCGCCGTCCCACCAGGTAGTGCAGGCGCACCCGCAGCGAGCCGATGAAGCGTTCCTGCTGCGCCACGGCGCGCGCTTCGCCCGGCGTCAGCAACCCGTTTTGCGCGAGCTGGCTCCAGGTCTGGCCCAGGCCCGCGGCGCGCGCAATCCAGAACACGGTGGACAGGTCGCGCAGGCCGCCGGGACTTTCCTTGACATTGGGCTCAAGGTTGTAGAGCGCATCCTGGTACTTGAGGTGCCGCTGCTGCTGCTCGAGCGCTTTTGCCGCAAAGAACGCGCGCACGTCCATCCCGTCGGCGAAGCGGCGCTGAAACTGGCGGTACAGGCCGCGCGAGCCGGCCAGCAGCCGATGCTCGAGCAGGCTGGTACGGATCGTGACGTCGCCGCGCATCTCGACTTCGCATTCGTCGACGGTGCGAACCGCGTGCGACAGCTCGATGCCGATGTCCCACAACGTGGCAAAGAAGCGTTCGATGGCGGCACCAGGCACCACGTGGTCGGTGGGCAACAGGATCAGCACATCGACGTCGGAATGCGGAAAGAGCTGGGCGCGGCCGTAGCCGCCGACCGCCAGCGCTGCCAGGTTGGACGGCATCGCGCACGTGGCGAACACCTGGCGCAGCACGCCGTCGACCAGCCGCGCATGCGCATGCAGGAGCCGTGGCGTTTCCGGCTTGGCAAAGAACGCGGCCTCGAGCGCAGCTCGGCCGCCGTGCAAGGCGGCGCGCCACGCGGCGATATGTGTCGCGTCGGGCGCCGGGGGAAGCGGGACGGATGCCACCGGCGCGGTGGCGGGAGCGGCGAGCGCGCCCATGCCGTCCTGCGCGCTCACGCCGCCGGAACGGGCGGCGGTGGCGGTGTGCCGGCGGACACGGTCAGCACCTCGAATCCTCCCGGCGTGACCAGCACCGTGTGCTCCCATTGCGCGGACAGCGAGTGATCCGCCGTCACGATCGTCCAGCCGTCGGCGAGGCAGCGAATGCCCGGGCGGCCCGCGTTGATCATCGGCTCGACCGTGAAGATCATGCCGGGCTGCAGCTTGAGACCGGTGCCGGCGCGTCCGTAGTGCAGCACCTGCGGCTCCTCGTGGAACTGGCGGCCGATGCCGTGGCCGCAGAATTCGCGGACCACCGAGTAACCGTGGCCTTCGGCAAAGCGCTGGATGGTGGCGCCGATGTCGCCGAGGTGCGCGCCAGGCCGGATGGCGCGGATGCCACGCCACATCGCGTCGTAGGTGATCTCGGCAAGACGCTTGGCCTGGATCTGCGGCTTGCCCACATGGAACATGCGGCTGGTGTCGCCGTGGAAGCTGTCCTTGATGACGGTGACGTCGATGTTGACGATGTCGCCATCCTTCAACTTCTTGTCGCCGGGGATGCCGTGGCACACCACGTGATTGACCGAGGCGCACAGCGACGCCGGATACGGCGCGTGCCCGGGCGGCGCGTAGTTGAGCGTGGCGGGAATCGTGTGCTGCACGTCGACCATGTAGTGATACGCGAGGTCGTTGATCTGCTGCGTGGTGACATTGGCCTTCACGTGCGGCGTCAGGTAGTCGAGCAGTTCCGACGCGAGGCGGCCGGCCACGCGCATGCCTTCGATTTCTTCCGGCGTCTTGAGATTGACGGACATCGCGGGAGCGTCAGGCGCGCAGAAGTTCGTTGATGCTGGTCTTGGAGCGGGTCTTCGCATCCACCTGCTTCACGATGACCGCGCAATAGAGCTGGCAGCCGCCTTCGCCCGACGGCAGGCTGCCGGCCACCACCACGGAGCCGCTCGGCACCCGGCCGTAGGTGATGCCACCGGTGGCACGGTCGTAGATCTTGGTGCTCTGGCCGATGAACACGCCCATGCCCAGCACCGAGTTCTCCTCGACGATCACGCCTTCGACCACCTCGGAGCGCGCACCGATGAAGCAGTTGTCCTCGATGATCGTGGGATTGGCCTGCAGCGGCTCCAGCACGCCGCCGATGCCCACGCCGCCGGAGAGGTGCACGTTCTTGCCGATCTGCGCGCAGGAACCCACGGTGGCCCATGTGTCGACCATCGTGCCCTCGTCGACATACGCACCGATATTGACGAAGGACGGCATCAGCACCACGTTGCGCGCGACGAAGGCGCCACGCCGCGCAACGGCCGGCGGCACCACGCGCACGCCGGCGGCCGCAAAGTCCGCATCGGTGAACTGTGCGAACTTGGTCTGGACCTTGTCGTAGAAGCGAAACGGCACCTGCGGACCCGACAACCCGATGCCGGCGTTGTCGGTCAGGCGAAAGGACAGGAGCACGGCCTTCTTGATCCACTGGTGGGTTTCCCATTGGCCGGCAATTTTCTCCGCGACCCGCAGGCGACCGGCATCCAGTTCGGCGATGACGTGCGCGACGGCCTCCCGGATGGGGGCCGGGGCGGCAACGGCGGAAAGTTCGGTCCGCTGTTCCCAGGCGGCGTCGATCGTGCTTTGCAGGCTCATTGTGGCGGGTCTTTGGGTTGAAAGACCGCCATTTTAGCGCGAGTCGGGGGTCTTCCCGGGCGGCGCGGTACCTGAACGGAAGCCCATGCTGCCTGTCGTTCGCGCCCGGCCGTGCGCGCGGCCTCTACATCGCCTTGAACCGGGCGGCGAACGTCCGCGAGACCGTGAGCTTCTCGTCGCGACCCTTGGCCTGTTCCGGCGTTCTACAAGCGGCGCACGAGGGCGCAGATTCGTGCCACTGCCTCCGCGCACTCGACCTCGTCGGCCACCAGCGCCAGCCGGATACGGCCCTCACCGGGGTTGAAGCCGTGAGCGGCGCGGGCCACGAAGCTGCCCGGCAGCACCGCCACGTTCTCCTCCGCCAGCAGCCGTTGCGCAAACGTCGTGTCGGATATGGGCGTGGCCGCCCATAAATAGAAAGCGGCCTCCGGCATTGCGCACGGCAGGGCGCCGGCAAGCACCGGCTGCAGCGCATGGAATTTGCGGGCGTACAGCACCCGGTTCGCGCGCACATGTTCCTCGTCGTTCCACGCTGCAATGCTGGCTGCGGCCACGGTGCCCGACATCGCGCTGCCGTGATAGGTGCGGTAGAGCAGGAACGCCTTCACCAGCGCCGCATCGCCCGCGACATAGCCCGAGCGCAGCCCGGGGGCGTTGGAGCGCTTGGACAGGCTGCCGAAGACGAGCAGGCGCGGGTAGCCGGCGCGGCCCAGCGCCTTGGCTGCGGCCAGCGCGCCCAGCGGCGGACGGGCTTCGTCGAAGTGGATCTCCGAATAGCACTCGTCCGACGCAATGACGAACCCGTAGCGGTCGGACAACTCGAACAGCGTGCGCCAGCCGTCGAGGTCGAGGATGCGGCCCGTCGGATTGTCGGGCGAGCAGACGAAAAGCAGTTGCGTGCGAGCAAGCACGGCCGGCGGAACGCCGCGCCAGTCGTGCGCAAATCCGGCCGATGGATCCGCGTTGACGCACCACGTCTGCGCCCCTGCGAGCAGGGCCGCGCCTTCGTAGATCTGGTAGAACGGATTGGGCACGACCACGGTGGCGTCGCCACGGGAGCCGTCGATGACGGTTTGCGCGAACGCAAACAGCGCCTCGCGGCTGCCGAGAACCGGGAGCACCTGCGTCGCCGGATCGAGCGCGTCGAGGCCGTGCCGGCGAACCAGCCACCCGGCGATCGCCTCGCGCAGCGCGGGCGGTCCGATCGTCGTGGGATAATTGGACAACGCGCCGGCACCACGCAGCAGCGCGTCGACGATCAGCGGCGGCGTCGCGTGTTTCGGCTCGCCGATCGACAGGCTGATGGGACGCTTGTCCGGCGGCGGCACGATGCCGGCCATCAGGGCGCGCAGTTTCTCGAAAGGATACGGTTGCAGCGATGCCAGTCGGGGATTCACGCGCCGGTTCCAGGGTGATGGTGGCCGATTATAGCGACGGCCCCCTGGCGCCTTCTATGCGGCGCGCCGGGATGCGCGCGTGACGGCGGGCCGCATCGCCGCGACGGGCGCGTTGCTGCTGGCGCTGGCCGCTGGCGCCGCGGTCGTGGCCGCGTTCGGATGGCGCGCGCTGGGGCCATCCGCGCTGTCCGCGACCCCGGGCATACCCAAGGACCCGTTGCCCACGATTCTGGCCTCCGGCTTGTGGAGCGGGGCCGCACCGGTGGCCGACGGCCGCACGGAGGCCGCACCGCGCCTCGCCGGGGACGCTCGCCTGCTGGGCGTATTCGCCGAGCGCGACGGCGCCGGCTATGCATTGTTTCGACTGGCCGACGGCCCGAAGCTGGTCAAGCGCGGGCAGGAAGTCATGGCCGGGCTGCGGCTGACTGCCGTGCGGCCGGATGGGGTCACGCTCAGCGACAGCGGCGGCGAGCGCACGATGGTGCTGCGTGCCGACAAGCAGGCACCCGCGGCGCCGCCAGGAGCCGCGCCCGCAGCCGCCGGGGCCACGATCACCCCGGTGCGCACTGCTGCAGCGCGCAACCCCGCGTGCGCGCCGCCACCGGGCTTCAAGGGCTCGGTGCTGCGGCTCAATGCGGAATTGTTCCAGGGCATCGTGGCCAAGCCGGAAACGTGGGCCGCCATGGTGGCCTCCGAACGCGGCGCACTGGTGGTGCGCGACGACAGCGGCTTCATCGCGATGCTGGCAATGAAGAAGCAGGACCGTCTGGAACAGGCCAACGGGATCGCGCTGGCTGCGCCGGAGGACGTGGTCGGCGCCGTACTGCGCCCTCTGGCGGGCAATCAGCCGGTGCGGATCACCGGCACGCGCGACGGCGCGCCGCGCGAGTGGCTGCTGCTCAATGCCGGCACCTGCCCGGCCTGACGACTACGACAGCCGCGCGCCGGCGCGCTCCGGCAGCCAGGCCAGCACGTCGATGGGCCGGGTGATGACACCCGTGGCTCCCCAATTCGCATAGTCGCCCTGCGGGCCGACGTAGCCATACGCTGCCGCCAGCGTTGCCATCCCGGCGGCAATGCCCGCTTCGATGTCACGCAGGTCGTCGCCAACGTACACGCACTGCGCGGGCGCGCATTGCAGTGCCGCGGCTGCGTGCAGCAGCGGTGCTGGATGCGGCTTGGCATGCGGCGTCGTGTCGCCGGAGACGATCACGCCGGCGCGTTCCGTCAGCGCCAGTGCCGCCGTCACCGGGCCGGTGAAGCGCGTGTGCTTGTTGGTGACGATGCCCCAGCGAAAGCCGTGGTGCGAGAGGTGCTCCAGCAAAACATCGACACCGTCGAAGAGACGCGTGGTGTGGGCGAGGCGCGCGGCGTAGTGATCGAGAAACGCATCGCGCAGCGATGCATAGCGTGGATCGTCGGGCATGACGCCCATGCCGGCCTGCAGCATGCCGCGCGCGCCGGAGGACGCATGCGCGCGCACGGCGTCCACCGGCAACGGCGGCAGCCCGGCATCGGCGCGTACGCAATTCAGCGCGCCCGCCAGGTCGCCCGCGGAGTCGGCCAGCGTGCCATCGAGGTCGAACAGCACCGCGGTGACCGGAAGCGGCCGCGCCACCGCGTCAGCCCGCATGCACCGGCTTGCGGAAGGCCGCGATGTAGTTGACGGACGTGTCGGCTTCGAGGCGATAGACCCGCGAGAACGGGTTGTAGGTCATCCCGATCATGGCAGTGGGATCGAGACCGGCCCGGCGGGCGAACCCGGCCACCTCGGCGGGGCGAAGAAAGCGGGCCCAGTCGTGCGTGCCGCGCGGCAGCAGCCGGAGCACGTATTCGGCGCCGACGATGGCGAACAGGTAGGACTTGGGATTGCGGTTGAGCGTGGCGATGACCACGGTGCCGCCCGGCCGCGCCAGCCGCGCGCACGCGGCGACGGTGGAGGCGGGATCGGGCACGTGCTCCAGCAATTCCATGCAGGTCACCACGTCGCGGGACTCAGGTTCGGCCTCGGCCAGGGCCTCGGCCGCGATCAACCGATACGACAGCTCGGCGCCGGACTCCAGCCGATGCAATTGGGCCACGCCCAGTGCCTTCTCGGAGAGGTCGATGCCGGTCACGCGGGCGCCGGCCACCGCCATCGCCTCGGCCAGGATGCCGCCGCCGCAGCCGACATCCACCACGTCCTTGCCGGCCAGGCCGCCAGCCACATCGGCGATCCAATCGAGACGCAGCGGGTTGATCTGGTGCAGCGGCCGAAATTCGCTTTCCGGATCCCACCAGCGGTGGGCCAGGGCAGAAAACTTGGCAAGTTCGGCGGGATCCGCGTTGGCGGTGGCGTTGGCTGGGGTCATGGGCTTCCGGTGCTCGTGATCTTGCGCTGCCAGGCGCGGGTGCGGTGCAGCAGGGCGTTGACGTCGATCGTGGTCAGTTGGCGTCCGTCCACGATTCTAGCCCCCCCGATCCAGACATCCGTCACGCACTCGCGACCGGCTGCATGGACAAGGTGGGACACGGGATCGAAGACCGGAGACGTCGCGACGCTGTCGAGGTCCACGGCCACGACATCGGCGAGCTTGCCGGGTTCGAGCGAACCGGTCACGGCATCGAGACCGAGTGCGCGGGCGCCGCCGAGCGTGGCCATTCGCAGTGCCAGCGCCGCGGGCACGCAAGCCGCGTCGCCGGTGGCAACCTTGGCCAGGAGGCTGGCCAAGCGCATCTCGGCAAAGAGGTCGAGCCGGTTGTTCGACGCACCACCGTCGGTGCCCAGTGCCACGTTGATGCCGGCGTCCTGCATCGCCTGCACCGGCGCAATGCCGCTGGCGAGTTTCATGTTCGAGGCCGGGCAGTGGACGACGCTGCTGCCCTGCGTCGCCAGCAGTGCAATATCGGCCGGGGTGACGTGCACGGCGTGCACGGCGATGAACGCGGGACCGGTCGCGCCCAGCGCATCGAGGCGCGCCAGGGGCGTGACGCCGGTGGCGCGAATGGCGTCGTCGACCTCGGCCTGCGTTTCCGCGAGGTGCGTGGTGATCGGCAGGTCGAGCTGGCGCGCGTACATGACGATCTTGGCCCACGTCGCATCGCCGACCGTATAGGGCGCGTGCGGCGCGAGGGCGAAGCGCAGGCGCGCCACGTGGGCATAGGCATCGCGTGCGGCCAGCCCGTGCTGGAGGTACGCGTCGGCATCGGCTGCGTAGGGCGTTGGAAAGTCGAGGACGGGGATACCCAGCAGGGCCCGCATGCCTGACGCATCGAAGGCGCGCGCGGCATCGGCGGGATGGAAATACATGTCGGCGCAGGTGGTGATCCCGCCCTGCAGCATTTCGGCGGCGGCGAGCTGGGTGCCGTCGAATACGAAATCGGGACTGACGAAGCGCGCCTCGCGCGGCCAGATGTGATTCTGCAGCCACGTGTGCAGCGGGACGTCGTCGGCGATGCCGCGCAGGAGCGACATGGCGGCGTGCGTGTGCGCGTTGATGAGTCCGGGAATGAGTACATGCGAGGGCAGGCGAACCGTTTTCGCTGCCACGTAGTGCGCATCGGCCTCCGCGGTGGGAACGATGGCGACAATGCGTTCATCCGCCACGAGCAGTGCGTGACCGGTGAGGACGCCTTCAGGCACGACCGGCACGATGAAGCCGGCGTCGATGCGAAGGTCAACCGGGATGGGCGCGTGGGACATTCAATCCTGCCAATGCAGCGTTGGGACCCTCCGCCAGACGCCACGAAGCGCGGCACACGGCGGCCACAAACGAAAAGCCCCGCACGAGGCGGGGCTTTTCGCTGGAACGAAACGGATCAACGACGGATCACGCCTTCGCCCTTGACTTCGACTTCCACGCGACGGTTCGGCGCGAGGCAGGCGATCAGTTCCTTCAAGTTCTTCTGCTCGCAGACAACACCCGGGACCGGCTGCGTCTTGCCCATGCCCAGCGTCTCGATCTTGTCCTTGGGCATGCCCTTGCTGACGAGGTAGTCGCGAACTGCATCGGCGCGACGCTCCGACAGCTTCTGGTTGTACTGCTGCGTGCCGATACGATCGGTGTGGCCCGTCACGAGCACCAGTTCCAGCTTCTGGATCAGGTTGAGCTTCGTGATGATTTCCGCATCGATCGCTGCCTTGCCTTCCGGCTTCAACGCGTACTTGTCGAAGTCGAACAGCGCCTTCGAGGCCAGCGTGATCTTCTGCACTTGCGGCGCAGGTGCCGGAGCAGGTGCGGGCGCAGGTGCCGGAGCAGGTGCGGGCGGCGGAGCTACGACCGGCGCAGGCGCAGGTGCGGGCGGCTTCGGAACGAGATCCGGGTCGCATTGCAGCGTAGCCATCGACGGGGCCCAGTAGCCTTCGCGATAGCACAGGTTGCCGGAAATGCCGGCGGTGCCGTTGTAAACGCCGCTCTTCACAACACCATCAGTCGGCGTCGGGTACGCATTGCAGACATACCCGGGCGTGCAGGGCGCCGTTCCGGGCACATACCCCTTCGTTTGTGCGACCGCACCGCCGGCGAAGGCCGCCGCGAACAGGCCGGCAACGGCACCGGAGACGAGACGTCGAGTCATTGTTTCACCCCTTAGGCTTTGGTTTTGAACAAGTTTTGTACGAACTTAAACTTTTGCGCGGCATATCGAACACGTGCCACGACAGGTGCTTTATCTCCCCGACGAATATAGCACAGGGGTTTTCCGACAGCAAAAAAAACCGGGCGCCGAAGCCTGCGCGCCACGCAACTGTCGCGGCGATACAACGCCGTGATAAAATTTCATGAATTCAAGGGCCTCCGGACGGCTTCCGACCCGTCCGAGCATCCGAAAACAACGTCGACTCCGCCGCCACTGCCCGCAAATCGGGCGCCCCGCGTCGTTTTTGCCGTTCGCTCCGGTCCTGACCCAGTTTCGCTCAATTCTCCCGCTCAAAGGCCACGATGGAGCAGTTTGCCAAAGAAACCATACCCGTAAGTCTCGAAGCCGAGATGCGCCACTCCTACCTCGATTACGCAATGAGCGTGATCGTGGGCCGGGCGCTCCCCGATGTCCGCGACGGGTTGAAGCCGGTGCACCGGCGGGTCCTGTTTGCCATGCACGAGGCCAACATCACCGCCAGCCGGCCGTATGTCAAGTGCGCCCGGGTGGTCGGCGACGTCCTGGGCAAGTACCACCCCCACGGCGACAGCGCCACCTACGAGGCCCTGGTCCGGATGGTCCAGGAGTTCTCGCTGCGCTACCCGCTGATCGACGGCCAGGGCAACTTCGGGTCGGTCGACGGCGATTCCGCCGCCGCCTACCGCTACACCGAGTGCCGCCTGCAGAAGATCGCGGCGGAGCTGCTGGCCGACATCGACAAGGATACGGTCGACTTCGCGCCCAACTATGACGGCAAGGAGCTGGAGCCCACGGTCCTGCCGTCGCGGCTGCCCAACCTGCTGGTCAACGGCTCGTCGGGCATCGCGGTGGGCATGGCCACCAATATCCCGCCGCACAACCTCACCGAAACCATCGCCGGCTGCCTGGCGGTGCTGAAGACGCCCGACATCACCATCGACGAGTTGATGGAGCTGATCCCGGCGCCCGACTTCCCCACCGCCGGCATCATCTACGGCCTCAACGGTGTGCGTGAGGGTTACCGCACCGGCCGCGGCAAGGTGGTGATGCGCGCCAAGTGCCACTTCGAGGACATCGACAAGGGCGCACGGCAGTCGATCATCGTCGACGAGATCCCGTACCAGGTGAACAAGAAGACGCTGCTCGAGCGCATTGCCGAGCTGGTGCACGAGAAGAAGATCGAAGGCATCAGCCACATCCAGGACGAGTCCGACAAGTCGGGCATGCGGGTGGTGATCGAGTTGAAGCGCGGCGAAGTGCCCGAGGTCGTGCTGAACAACCTGTACAAGCAGACCCAGCTGCAAGACACCTTCGGCATGAACATGGTGGCGCTGATCGACGGTCAGCCGCGTTTGTGCAACCTGAAGGACCTGATCGAGGTCTTT
>JANNYI010000211.1:0-7607 GCA_031410015.1 Betaproteobacteria bacterium
CTCGGTGTCGCTCGATCCGCCGCTCATCCTCTGGAGCCTCGAAACGCGGTCGGCCAGCCTGCCCGCCTTCGAAGCGTGCGCGCGGTACACCGTCAACGTGCTGTCGGCCGCGCAGACGGAACTGGCGCGCCGCTTCTCGCAACCGCACGTGGATCGCTTCGAGGGCGTTCCGTTCCGGATGGGCTGGGCCGATGCCCCGCTGATCGAAGGCTGCATCGCCTGGTTCGAGTGCCGCCATCACGCCCGTCACCATGCGGGCGACCACGTCGTGTTCATCGGCGAAGTGGCCACCTGCGAGCGCGCGCCCGGCCGCGGCCTCGTCTTCCAGCACGGCCGATTCGGCGCCACGGTCCCGCTGCCGGAGCAGTGATGCCGGCTGCGCGTCAGGCCGGCGCCAGCGCGCGCGGCTTGCGCGTCTGGAATTCCTGCCACATCCGGCGAAAGACCGGCCCGGGCTTGCCGCCCGCAAAGGGCTTGCCGTCGATCGTCGTGATCGCCAGCACTTCCTTGGTCGACGACGACAGCCACATCTCGTCCGCACCCATGGCTTCGGGCTTGGGCACCGGCCGCATCACCAGCGGAATGCCCGCCGCCTGCGCAAACTCGATCGTCGCATCGAACGTGATGCCAGGCAAAATCAGGTTGTCCTTGGGCGGCACGATGATGGTGCCGTCCTTCACGATCAGCACATTCGACGCCGACGCTTCCGTCAGGAAGCCGTCGCGGAACATCACCGTTTCAATGGCGCCTGCGTCCGCGGCCAGCTGGCGCATCAGCACGTTGCCCAGCAGCGAGATCGTCTTCAGGTCGCAACGATGCCAGCGATTGTCCTGGGCGGTCACGACGGCAACGCCCCCTTCCACCTGCTCGCGCGATGGCGTGGTCAGCGGATTGCTCATCATGAACACGGTGGGGGGCGTGTCCTTGGGAAACGCATGATCGCGCTTGGCCACGCCGCGCGTGACCTGGAAATACACGCCTTGATCGGGATAGGGCGTCCGCGCCACGAGATCGCGCACCAGCGCCTCCCATTGCGCTTCGGAATGCGGATTGGCAAGCCCGATGCCGTCGAGGCTGCGCTGCAGGCGCTTCAAGTGCGGTGTCATCCGGAACGGCTCGCGGCCGTAGACCGGAATGAGTTCGTAGACGCCGTCGCCGTAGATGAAGCCGCGATCGAGCACCGACACCTGCGCGCCCGAGAGCGGAACGAACTTGCCATTGAGATAGACGATCGGATCGGTGGCATTCATCACGGCTCCTTGGACAATGGGCGGTTCAGCTCTTGCGAAACCACAGGCGCACGCTGTCCCACGCCCGCGCGAAGATGTTGCCTTGCGGCACATCCTCCAGCGCGATCAGCGGAAACTCGGCGATGGTCTTGCCTTCGAGGGCCACCTTGACGGTGCCCACTGCCTGCGCGCGCGCCACGGGCGCCACCAGCGGCTCCTGGGCCTGCATCGTCAGCGTGAGCTTGTCGGCCCTGCCCTTCGGCAGCGTCAGGTAGCGGTCCGCCAGAAATCCGGCCGGCACTTCGGGCAGCGTGCCCTTCCATACCCGCAGCGCCGTCACCTGCTTGCCCGATTGGTAGAGCTGCACGGTATCGAAAGCCTGGAATCCGAAATTGAGGAGCTTCTGCGCTTCGGTCGCGCGCGCTGCATCGGAGGCCGCGCCCAGCACCACCGACAGAAGGCGCCGGTCACCGCGCTGCGCGGAGGCGATGAGGCACCAGCCGGCAGCGTCCGTGTGGCCCGTCTTCACGCCGTCGACATGCGGATCGGTCCACAGGAGCCGGTTGCGGTTGGGCTGCGTGATGTTGTTGTAGCGAAATTCCTTCAGCGCATACAGCGGATAGAACTCCGGGTAGTCCCGGATCAGCGCCGTCGCGAGCTTTGCCATGTCGGCCGCGGTGGAATAATGCTGCGGATTCGAAAGCCCCGTCGCATTGGTAAAGCGCGAATTGGTCATGCCAAGGCGCGCCGCCTCGCTGTTCATGCTCGTGACAAATGCCTCCTCGCTTCCACCGACCAGCTCCGCCAGCGCGATCGAGGCGTCGTTGCCGGACTGCACGATCATGCCGCGCATCAACTCGTCAACGGTTACTGAACGGCGCGGCTCGATGAACATGCGCGAGCCCTCGGCCCGCCACGCCCGCTCCGACACGTTCACCATCTGCGACGGCAGGACGGCCTTCGCGCGCAGCGCGCCGAAGACCAGGTAGGCGGTCATGAGCTTGGTCAACGACGCGGGGTCGCGCCGCTCGTCGGCGTTGGCGGCAACGAGCGTCTGGCCACTCGTCACATCGGTCAGCAACCACGCTGCGGCGGCAATGCCCGGCGGAGCCACCGCAGGCGACGGTGCAGGGGCATCCGCGGCACGGGCGAATCCCGTGGCGGCGAATGCGGACAACAGGAGGACGACAGCAGCGGGAAACGGCGTAGGCATCAAGGACCTTGCAGCAAAGTCCATGATTATACGTAAGCCCTCCTACCAGGGATTGATCCGCAGCGATCCGACGATCTCGCCGGTCTTGCGGTCGACGATCATCGCGAAGTCCTCGTTGCGTGCCCGCACCGGCAGGAATCCCACCGCGCCGTCAGGGCGGCCCGTCGTGTCGAGAAACCCGCGCACCAGCAACGCCTCGTCGGCACCCCGGCGAGCGAGCTGCGACAGCGGCCGCGCGCGGCGGCCGGCATCGGTGGCAACGTCGGCATACGCGTGATAGAGATGCGGCATGTGGGCGATGTCGGGCCCACCTTGCAAGGCAAGGAACGTGATGTCCGCCCGTTCGCGCGCATCGGTGGGTGGATGCGCCCCGACCACGCGCGGGCCACCGAGAGGCAGCGCCTGGAATTCGGCGGCTGCCCGGACCCTCGACGTTTCGTCGATGCTGTTGGCCGGGACGACTTCGAAGCGATCGCCGGTGAACACCGTGAACACCGGACGCGCGTCGAACATGATGTAGGCGCCGGCCGCGAGCGCCGCGATCTGCATCGCCGCGATCACCGCGAGATCGAACTTGAGGCGCGGCTTCTTCGGATCGAAGATGATCAGCGTGATCAGCGGCCCGAGGATCACGTCCACGCCGATCAGTAGCCGCAGCAGCGTAGCCCCGCCCATGGCCGCGAAGTAGGGCGCCGGATACCAGAGCGCCACCACCAGCAGGACCAGCGTGAACGCGACCAGCGCGCTCAGGACGAGATGCAGGCCGGCGGCTTGCCAGCGGTCAAGCGATCGGAGGGTCATCCGCCGGTAAACGCAAATTTCACGCCAGGCGGGCGCCCCCCGATGAGATCGGCCAGCGCGCGGCCGGAGCCGCAGGCCATGGTCCAGCCGAGCGTGCCGTGGCCGGTGTCGAGGAACAGGTTGCGATAGCGCGTGCCTCCCACCAGCGGCACATTCGACGGCGTGGCGGGGCGCAACCCGGTCCAGAATTGCGCGCTGTCGCGGTCGCCGGCGTCGGGAAACAGTTCGAACGTCCGCTTGACCAGCGCCTCGCAGCGCACGAGGTTCAGGTCCTTGCTGTAGCCGGAGAGTTCCGCGGTGCCCGCCACGCGCAACCGGTCGCCGAGACGCGTGAACACGATTTTCCAGGCGAGGTCGGTCAGCGATACCATCGGCGCGCCGCGGTGCTCGTCGATGGCGATGGTGGCCGAATAGCCTTTGGCGGGATAGATGAGGCACGGCACGCGCAGCGGCTTCAGCAGGAACGGGCTGTAGCTGCCCAGCGCCATCACATACGCGTCGGCAGCCAGTACTTCCTTCCGGTGCTCCTCGTTGATGCAGCGCACGCCGGTGACCTTGTCGCCCTCGAAGGTCAGCGACTCGACTGCCATGTTCCAGCGGAACGTGACGCCGCGCGCCTGCGCCATGCGCGCCAGCTCCGTCGTGAAGCGCTGCGCGTCGCCCGACTCGTCGCTGATCGTGAAGATGCCGCCTGCGAGCTTGTCGCGGCACGCCGCCAGCGCGGGCTCGATCGCCACGCACTCGTCGACCGACTTGACGTCGCGGTCGCAGCCGAACTGGCGCATCAGCGCCGCGGCTTCCACGCCATGCGCGAACTCCTTGGGGTCGGTGTAGAAGGACAGGATGCCGCGCTCGAGCTGGTCGTACTCGATGCCCGTCTGCGCGCGCAATTCCTTGAGGCAATCGCGCGAATACAGCGCCAGATTGAGGCACTGGATCGTGTTGTGGCGGGTGCGCGACGGCAGGCACTCCAGCAGGAACTGCAGGCCCCAGCGCCACTGCTGCGGGTCGAGCTTCAGCCGGAACAGGAGCGGGGCGTCCTCCTTGCCCAGCCACTGCAGGATCTTCAATGGCGCATCGGGATTGGCCCACGGCTCGGCATACGACGCTGAAATCTGGCCGCCATTGGCGAAGGACGTCTCGAGACCGGCTCCGCCATGGCGGTCGATCACGGTGACTTCGTGGCCATCCTGCGCGAGGTACCAGGCCGCCGTCACGCCGACGACACCCGCCCCCAGCACGGTGACCCGCATCAGGCACTTTCCATTGCGTAGTCGGGCAGCGGAATGCAGCTGCAGAAGAGGTTGCGATCGCCGTAAACGTTGTCGACGCGCGCCACCGGCGGCCAGTACTTGGCATTCTTTGCCACGCCCGGCGGATAGGCCGCCGTCGACCGCGGATACTGCCGCGTCCATGCGTCCGCCGTGACCACGGCCGCCGTGTGCGGTGCGTGCTTCAGCGGATTGTCCGTGCGATCGGCGCGGCCGTCTTCGATGGCAGCGATCTCGCCGCGGATTGCGATCATCGCGTCGATGAAGCGATCGAGCTCAACCTTGGACTCGGACTCGGTGGGTTCGACCATCAACGTGCCTGCGACGGGAAAGCTCATCGTCGGCGCATGGAAGCCGTAGTCGATCAGGCGCTTGGCCACGTCCTCGGCCTCGACGCCGGAGGTGGCCTTCAGCGGCCGCAGGTCGAGGATGCATTCGTGGGCCACCAGGCCGTCATGACCCGAGTACAGCACCGGATAGTACGGGGCGAGACGCCGCGCGATGTAGTTGGCGGCGAGGATCGCGCTCTCGGTCGCGGCCTTCAAGCCACTGCCCCCCATCATCGTGATGTACATCCACGAGATGGGCAGGATCGACGCGCTGCCGAACGGCGCCGCGCTGACCGCGCCGATACGCCGGTCCGTCCCGCCGGCCGGCAACGCAAAGTGACCCGGCAGGAATGGCGCGAGATGCGCCTTCACCGCAACCGGTCCCACGCCGGGCCCGCCGCCGCCGTGCGGAATGCAGAACGTCTTGTGCAGGTTGAGGTGCGAGACGTCGGCGCCGAAATGCCCGGGCGCCGCCAGTCCCACCATCGCATTGAGGTTGGCGCCGTCGACGTAGACCTGCCCGCCGTGCGCATGGACGATCGAGCAGATGCGCTTGATGCCCTGCTCGAACACGCCGTGCGTGGATGGATACGTGACCATGATCGCGGCCAGCTCGCGCGCATGCGCCTGCGCCTTCGACTCGAGATCGGCGAGGTCCACATTGCCGTCGGCATCGCAGGCGACGACAACGACGCGCATGCCGGCCATCTGCGCCGACGCGGGATTGGTGCCATGGGCCGACGCGGGGATCAGGCAGATGTTGCGATGTGCCTCGCCCCGGCTTGCGTGATACGCCTCGATCATCAGCAACCCCGCGTACTCGCCCTGCGATCCCGCGTTGGGCTGCAGCGACACGGCGTCGTAACCGGTGGCGGCGCACAGCATCGCTTCCAGCTCCGCGATCATCCGCGCATAGCCCAGCGCCTGGCCGGGGGGAACGAACGGATGCAGCGCGCCGAACTCGGGCCACGTCACCGGCAACATCTCCGCCGTCGCATTGAGCTTCATCGTGCACGAGCCCAGCGGAATCATCGCCCGGTCGAGGGCGAGGTCGCGGTCGGCCAGCCGGCGCAGGTAGCGCAACATCTCCGTCTCGGAGCGGTAGCGGTGGAACACCGGGTGGGTGAGGAATTTCGATTGCCGCCGCAGCGCCGCGGGCAACGCCGGCTGCACGGTCGCATCGAGGTCCGCAACGGTGAACGGCACCGCGGCGCCGCTGAAGATCCGCCAGATCTGCGCAACATCGTCGCGCGTGGTCGTCTCGTCGAGGCTGATCCCGAGCGTGCCCGCATCGATGGCGCGAAAATTCATGCCGCCTTCGACGCCGGCACCGAGAATGGAGGCCGTATTGGTCCCGGTCGCGATCGCGATGGTGTCGAAGTGCGCAGCGGTGGGCACCACGAAGCCCAGTCGTTCGAGTCCCGCCTTCAGGATCGCGGTGAGGCGCACCACGCGCTGCGCGATCGTCGTGAGGCCCTCGGGGCCGTGATACACGGCGTACATGCTCGCGATCACGGCAAGCAGCACCTGCGCCGTGCAGATGTTGGACGTCGCCTTCTCGCGGCGGATGTGCTGCTCGCGCGTCTGCAGCGCGAGGCGATACGCCGGATTGCCGTCGGCATCCACCGTCACGCCGACCAGCCGCCCCGGCATCGAGCGTTTGAACTCGTCGCGGGTGGCGAGGTACCCGGCGTGCGGGCCGCCGTAACCCATCGGCACGCCGAAGCGCTGGGTCGAGCCGACGACGGTGTCCGCGCCCCACTCGCCCGGCGGCACCAGCAGCGTCAGCGCCAGCAAATCGGCCGCCACGATCAGCTGCGCGCCTTGCGCGTGCACCGCCGCGGCCAGCGCGCGGTCGTCGCGCACATCGCCATTGGCGCCCGGATACTGCAGCAGCACCGCGAATGCGTCGGCGCTCGCCGCATCGCCCGCGGGTCCCACGACCACCTCGACGCCGAGCGGCTTCGCGCGGGTGCGCACCACGGCCAGTGTCTGCGGCAGTACGTCGGCGGCCACGAAGAAGCGCTTCGATTCGCTCTTGCCCACCCGCAGCGCGAGCGCCATCGCCTCCGCCGCGGCCGTGGCCTCGTCCAGCATCGATGCGTTGGTGATCGCCATCCCGGTGAGATCGCACACCATCGTCTGGAAATTGACGAGCGCCTCCAGCCGGCCCTGCGCAATCTCCGGCTGGTAGGGCGTATACGCGGTGTACCACGCGGGATTCTCGAGGATGTTGCGCAGGATGACGCCCGGCGTGAACGTGCCGTAGTACCCCTGCCCGATGAACGAGCGCAGCACGCGGTTCTGCGTCGCGATGGCCTTGAGTTGCGCCAGCGCGGCCGCTTCAGGCACGGGGCCGGGCAGCGGCAACGGCGCGCTCTCGCGAATGGCGACCGGCACGATCGCATCCATCAACGCCGCGCGCGACGGGTAGCCCAGCGTGGCGAGCATCACCGCCTGTTCGGCCGCCGTGGTGCCGATATGCCGCGCGATGAATTCGCCGCGGTCTTCCAGGGCCGCGAGGCCGCGCGCTGCAGGTTCGCTCATCGTCATCCCGCGTTCAGCCGGTCAGCTTGCCGTAGGCCGCGGCATCGAGCATCGCGGCGAGCGCATCCGGTTGCGCCGGCTTCAGGCGAAAGAGCCACGCGCCATAGGCATCCTCGTTCAGGCTTTCCGGCGCCGCGGTGACCGCGTCATTGACCGCGACCACTTCGCCGGCAATCGGCGCGTAGACATCGCTGGCCGCCTTGACCGACTCGACCAC
>JANNYI010000212.1:0-9493 GCA_031410015.1 Betaproteobacteria bacterium
CCGTAGGCGAGGCTTCAGCCTCGGGGGTGCAATGCCGCGCCAACCCCGCGAGGCTGAAGCCTCGCCTACAGCGACCTGCGATCGCGCCGCTGCCACAGGAGCAGTGCGGCCAGCGTCTTGCCGTCGGTGACTTCGCCGGCATCCACCGCCGCCAGCAACTGCGCCTCGGTCATCATGACGACGTCGAGAAATTCGCCATCGTCCAGTCGTGCGCCGACATGCGTCAGGTCCGTGGCCTCGAAGACGGCAATCGCTTCGTTGGAGTAGCCCACTTGCGGATGGATGGTGCCGATGTCGCGCCACGTGCCCGCCGCATAGCCCACTTCCTCGACCAGCTCGCGCTTGGCGGTGGCAAGCGGCGTTTCGCCCGCATCGATCTTGCCGGCGGGAAACTCGATGATCACGCGGTTCAGCGGGTAGCGGAACTGCCGCTCGAGGACCAGCCGGCCATCGCCAAGCACCGGCACCATCAGCGCGGCGCCGGGATGCACGACGAATTCGCGCGTGGCCGGCCTGCCGTCGGGCAGGCGGATGTCGTCGCGGCGCACGCGCAGCAGCGTGCCCGCGAACACCTCCGTCGAGTCGACCTTCGTCTCGATCAGGTGCGCGTCGTCGTCGGCATGCCTTGCGTCCATGCGCCTACCCAAGCCAGTCGCGCGGCGGCAGGAAGTCGGTGTAGAGCGCGGCCTCGGGCGTGCCGGGTTCCGGCGTCCACTCGTAGCGCCACTGCGCGAGCGGCGGCATCGACATCAGGATGGCCTCGGTGCGGCCGTTGGACTGCAGGCCGAACAGCGTGCCGCGGTCCCAGACGAGATTGAACTCGACGTAGCGGCCCCGGCGATAGAGCTGGAAGTCGCGTTCGCGCTCGCCGTGGGGGGTGTCCTTGCGCCGCGCGAGAATGGGCGCGTAGGCCGCGAGAAAGTGATCGCCGACACTGCGCGTGAGCGCGAAGCATGGCTCGAAGCTGCCGGCGTTGAGGTCGTCGTAGAAGATGCCGCCGATCCCGCGGGCCTCGTTGCGGTGCTTGAGGAAAAAATAATCGTCGCACCACTTCTTGTAGCGCGCGTGCGTGTCGTCGCCGAACGGCGCCAGCGCGTCGCGGCAGGTGCGGTGGAAGTGCGCGGCATCCTCGGCAAAGCCGTAGTAGGGCGTGAGGTCCATGCCGCCGCCGAACCACCAGATCGCCTCGGCGTCGGGCTTGTGGGCGATGAAGAAGCGCACGTTGAGGTGGACGGTGGGCGCATACGGGTTGCGCGGATGCAGCACCAGCGACACGCCCATCGCCTCCCACGCACGTCCCGCGAGTTCGGGCCGATGCGCGGTGGCCGATGCCGGCATCTTCTCGCCGGTGACATGCGAGAACAGCACGCCGCCGCGCTCGAGCACGGCGCCCTGCTCGAGCAGCCGTGAGACACCGCCGCCGCCGTCGGGGCGTGTCCACGCATCGCGGCGCATCGTGCCGCCGTCGATCAGCTCCAGCCCGGCGACGATGCGGTTCTGCAGCCCGGTGAAATAGTCGCGCACCGCATGCGTGACGACGGCGCGATCGGCGCCAAGCGGTAGCGGCGGCGCGGCGGCAGGCATGTTCACGCGCCGGTCTCCGGCGCGGCCACGCGTGCGCCACCCTTGATGGCGCGGTGACCGATGTCGCTGCGGAACTGCATGCCCGCGAACCGGATTTCGCCCACGGCCGCATAGGCCGCACGCTGAGCCTGGCGCACGGAATCGCCCAGCGCCGTCACGCCCAGTACGCGGCCGCCATTGACGACGGTGCCGCCATCGCCGGTGGCGGTGCCGGCGTGGAACACCTGCACGTCCGGATACGCGTCCGGCGTCACGCGTTCAAGGCCCGTGATGGCATCGCCCTTGCGCGGCGCCTCGGGATAGCCCGCGGCGGCCAGCACCACGCAGAGCGCGGTGCGGCGGTCCCACTCCGCGTCGATGGTGTCCAGCGTGCCGTCGATCGCATGCTCCAGCAGGTCGACGAAATCAGTCTTGAGGCGCGCCATGATCGGCTGCGTCTCGGGGTCGCCCATCCGGCAGTTGAACTCCAGCACGCGCGGCGTGCCGGCGGCATCGATCATCACGCCCGCGTACAGGAAGCCGGTGAACGGAATGCCGTCGGCGGCCATGCCGCTGACCGTGGGCAGGATCACCTCGCGCATGATGCGCGCATGCATGGCCGGCGTGACGATGGGCGCCGGCGAATACGCACCCATGCCGCCGGTGTTGGGGCCGGTGTCGCCGTCGCCCAGGCGCTTGTGATCCTGCGACGAGGCCAGCGGCAGCACGTTCCTGCCGTCGACCATCACGATGAAGCTGGCTTCCTCGCCCGGCAGGAAATCCTCGATCACCACGCGCGCGCCGGCGACGCCCATCGTGTTGTCGACCAGCATCGCATCGATGGCGGCATGGGCTTCGGCGATCGTTGTCGCCACGATCACGCCCTTGCCTGCGGCGAGGCCGTCGGCCTTGACGACAATCGGTGCGCCGCGCGCGTCCACCCATGCACGCGCGGCGGCGGCATCGGTGAAGGTGCGGAATTGCGCGGTGGGCAGGCCATGCCGTTCCATGAACGCCTTGGCGAAGTCCTTGGAACTCTCGAGCTGCGCGGCGGCGCGCGTGGGTCCGAAGATCTTCAGGCCCGCCGCGCGAAAGGCATCGACGATGCCGGCCGCCAGCGGCGCTTCGGGACCGACCACCGTCAGCGTCACCTGTTCGCGGCGCGCGAATTCGACGAGCGCGGGGATGTCGGTGATGTCGACGTTGGTCAGTGCGGGGTCAAGTGCGGTGCCGGGATTGCCGGGCGCGACGAATACACGTGCCACGCGTGGACTCTGCCCGATCTTCCACGCCAGCGCGTGCTCGCGACCACCGGAACCCACGACCAGGATATTCACGCGCGCGGACCTTGCCCTGGGATCAGTGCCGGAAGTGGCGCACGCCGGTGAAGACCATCGCGATGCCGCGCTCATCGGCCGCAGTGATCACTTCGGCGTCGCGCATGCTGCCGCCCGGCTGGATCACCGCCAGCGCGCCGTTGTCCGCGACAACGTCCAAGCCGTCGCGAAACGGAAAGAACGCATCCGACGCCACCACCGAACCGGCGAGCGACAAGCCCGCATCGGCCGCCTTGATCGCAGCAATTTTGGTCGAGTCGACGCGGCTCATCTGCCCCGCGCCGATGCCAAGTGTGCGCCCATCGCGGCAGTAGACGATGGCGTTGGACTTGACGAACTTGGCCACGCGCCACGCGAACAGCAGGTCGACCCGCTGCGCCGCCGTGGGCGCGACGCGCGTGACGACCTTCAACTCCGCATCCGTCACGTTGCGGTGGTCGGGCGACTGCACGAGGAAGCCGCCTCCCACGCGCTTCCAGTCCAGCGCGGTCGATGCGGCGGCGGCGGCCGGCAGCGCGACTTCGAGCACGCGGACGTTCACCTTCTTTGCGATCAACGCCAGCGCATCGTCGGTGTAGGCCGGCGCGATCAGCACCTCGAGAAACTGCGCGGACACGACCTCGACCGTTGCCGCGTCCACCGGCCGGTTGAACGCGATGATGCCGCCGAAGGCCGACGTGGGATCGGTGGCAAGCGCCTTGCGATAAGCCTCGAGCGGCGTGTCCGCGATGGCCACGCCGCACGGATTGGCGTGCTTGACGATCACGCAGGCGGCCGCGGCGAAGGTCTTGACGCATTCCCACGCGGCGTCGCTGTCGGCGATGTTGTTGTACGACAGTTCCTTGCCCTGCAGCTGGCGGTAGCGGGCGATGGTGCCGGCAGCCGGCGTCTCGTCGCGATAGAAGGCCGCCGCCTGGTGCGGGTTTTCGCCGTAGCGCAGGTCCTGGACCTTGGCGCCGGTGAGATGCAGCGAATCGGGCCATGCCTGCGCCTGCCCGGTGACGTCGCGCGCCGTGAGCCAGTTGGCGATGGCGCCATCGTAGGCAGCGGTGTGCGCAAAGGCCTTGCGCATCAGCGCGAAGCGCGTGGCGTCCGCCAGCGCGCCGTGACCCGTGTCGAGCTCGGCCAGCACGGACGCGTAATCCGCGGGATCGACGACGATGCCGACATGCGGCCAGTTCTTGGCGGCGGCGCGCACCATCGTGGGGCCGCCGATGTCGATGTTCTCGATCGCATCCTCCAGCGAGCATCCCGGCGCGCTGACCGTTTCGCGGAACGGGTAGAGGTTGACGACGACGAGGTCGATCGTGGGAATGGCGTGCTCGCGCAGCGCCGCCGCATGCGCGGGCACTTCGCGGCGCGCGAGGATGCCCGCATGCACCTTGGGGTGCAGCGTCTTGACGCGGCCGTCGAGCATCTCGGGAAAACCGGTGTAGCTGCCAACGTCGGTGACGGGCAGCCCCGCATCGGCCAGCGCCTTGGCCGTGCCGCCGGTGGACAGGAGCCGCACACCCCGCGCCACGAGACCGCGCGCGAATTCGACGACGCCGGACTTGTCGGAAACGGACAGCAGCGCCTGCAGGACGGGAGCGGCCATCGGTGTCACACCAGTTTGTACTTGATGAGCTTGGCGCGCAGCGTGTTGCGGTTCATGCCGAGCATGTCGGCCGCCTGCGTCTGGTTGCCGTCGGCGCGCGCGAGCATCGACACCAGCAACGCGCGCTCGACGTGGCCGATCACCATGTCGTAGACGCCAGTGGGCGTTTCGCCGTCCAGGCGCTTGAAATATTCGTCGAGCGACTTGTCGACGCTGCGGCAGATGTCATTGCTGCCGTTGAGTCTGATTTTTCGGGTCACGCTGCCAGGGCCTCCCCCGCCCACCGCACACTGCTCTTATTGGAATGAGTGATCACATGCGGCGCCGCGGGTGCGCCGTCATTCGCGCGGTAAGGCAACCGGTCGAAGGCACCTTCGAGCGAATCGAAAAAGCGTTGCACGCAGGCCACCTGGGCATTGATCGTGGTGGCCTCGACCATTGTCTGCCGGAACGCGGCGCCGCCGACGAGGGCTTCGGTGTACCAGCCAAGGTGCTTGCGCGCGGTGCGTACCCCGGCATCCTCGCCGTAGAACGCGTGATGGTCGGCGAGATGGTCGAGGATGAGCTTGCGCGCTTCGCTGACCAGCGGCGGCGGCAGATGGCGGCCGGTGGCAAAAAAGTGCAGGATCTCGCGAAAGATCCACGGGCGACCCTGCGCGGCGCGGCCGATCATCACCGCGTCGGCGCCGGTATGCGCCAGCACGGCCACCGCGCGTTCCGGCGTGTCGATGTCGCCGTTGGCAATCACCGGGATGGCCACCGCGCGTTTGACCGCGGCAATCGTGTCGTATTCGACTGCGCCGATGAACGCGCAGGCGCGGGTGCGGCCATGGACGGTCAGCGCCGCGATGCCCGCATCCTCGGCCCGCCGCGCGATGGCGACGGCATTGCGCGCGTCGGGCGAAGGCCCGGTGCGGATCTTGAGCGTGACGGGCACATCCACGGCCGCGACGACAGCGGCGAGGATGGCGCTGACCAGCGGCTCGTTGGCCAGCAGCGCCGAACCCGCGGCGGCGTTGCACACCTTCTTGGCGGGACAACCCATGTTGATGTCGATGATCTGCGCGCCACGCTCGACGTTGTAGCGCGCCGCGGCGGCGAGCATCTGCGGATCCGCGCCCGCGATCTGCACGGCAATGGGCGCAACTTCGCCGGCGTGGTCGATGCGGCGCCTCGACTTGTCGGTGCCGCGCAACTGCGGATTGGATGCCACCATTTCCGACACCGCATAGCCCGCGCCGAGTTGCTTGCACAGCATGCGAAACGGCCGGTCGGTGACACCAGCCATCGGTGCCACGACGAGATTGTTGGGGAGTGAATGCGGACCGATGCGCACGAACGGAAACCAGAAGGTGGGAGCGAGCCGCGTACGCGGGAACGGCCGATGATTATAGCGGTTTTGACGAGCCGCTGCGCTGGCCGGAGCCCTTCGCCGCAAGCACCAGTTCCCGCCGCATTTTCGCGCGAAGCGAACGCGCGTTCAGGACAAGCCGAAGAGCATCGCGCGCGTGAACGCCTTCTTGACCGGCGGCATCGCGTCGAGCAGGGCCAGCGCCACGCCGCGCGGCCACTGCACCAGAGGATGCTCGAGCGCGAACACGCGGGTGAGCCCGTGCGTGAAGGCCATGCCCGCCACGCGATCGCGCCTGCGCCGCGCGGCGAACGCGGCGACCATCGCCCGATTGCCCAGCGCCGCGCGGTTGCCGTGGACGATGGCCTGTCCGAGCTCGAACGCATCGCGGACGCCGAGATTGAAGCCCTGGCCCGCGATCGGATGGAGCGACTGGGCCGCATTGCCGATGAGGACCGTGCGCGCAGCCGTGACGGGCTGCGCATACTCGAGCGCCAACGGAAAGCACCGGCGGTCGGCCACGCGTTCGAAACCGGTGACGCGCGCGCCGAAGCTGCGGGCCACGCGCGCGAGAAATTCGTCGTCCGGCATGTCCATCACCATGCGCGCTTCGTCGGGCGGCATCGTCCAGACGAGGCCGTAGTGGTCGCCGTAAGGCAGCAACGCCATCGGCCCGCCCGGGGTGAAGCGCTCGAACGCAATGCCTTCATGCGGATGCGCCATCCACACCTGCGCCACCAGCGCCGACTGGCCATACTCGCGCCGCGCGCGGACGACCCCGGACACCGAGGTGCCCACGCCATCCGCCACGACGGCCAGACGCGCCAGCACCGGTTCGGCGCCCGGATCGCGCAGCGCGACCATCGCGTACTCGCCGGTGCCGCCGACGTTCTCGACCGTGCTGCCGAAGCGGATCACCGTGCGCGTGGCCGCCAGCGCCGCATCGATGGCGCCCTGCAGCGCGACATAGGAGACGACGTAACCAAGTGCGGGCAACCCCTGCTCCGCGGCGGTGAGCCGCGTGACGCCGAAGCCACCCGCCTGCGAGATGTCGATGCCGGCGATGGGCGTGACGGCATCGGGCGTGGCCGCGAGGCGATGCCAGACATCCAGGCGTTCGAAGATGAGGCGCGCGCCGTGCGATAGCGCCAGCGAGCGATCGCCGCGCAACGTGGTGCCGGACGCCCGCGAGTCCAGTGCGACGACGTCGAGGTCCGCGGCGGCCAGTGCCAGCGCCAGCGTGCCGCCGACGGGTCCGGCGCCGACGATCGCAACGTCGTGCAGCATCAGGGCTGTCGCGCTAGCGCCGGCAGGCGGCTTCGACGTCGGCGAGCGTCTTGGGCGCGGCGGCAGTCAGGTTTTCATGGCCGGTGGCGGTGACCAGCACATCGTCCTCGATGCGCACGCCGATGTTCCAGAATTGCTCCGGCACGTTGGGCGCGGGCCGGATGTACGTGCCGGGCTCCACCGTCAGCATCATGCCCGGCACCAGCGTCTGCGACTTGCCCTGGACCTGGTAGAGGCCCGCGTCGTGCACGTCCATGCCCAGCCAGTGCCCCGCGCGGTGCATGTAGAACTGCTTGTAGCTGCCGGTGTCGAGCACTTCGTCGAGCGAGCCCTTGCACAGGCCGAGATCGATGTAGCCCTGGGCCAGCACCCGTTCAGCCGCATGATGGTAGGCGTTGAACGCGGCGCCAGGCTTCACGGCATCGAGGCATGCGTATTGCGATTCGAGCACGAGCTCGTAGATCGCGCGCTGCGGCCCCGTGAACTTGCCGTCCACCGGAAACGTGCGCGTGATGTCCGACGCGTAGCCCTTGAATTCGCAGCCCGCGTCGATCAGCAGCAGGTCGCCCGCCACCAGCTCGCGATCGTTTTCGCGGTAGTGCAGCACGCACGCGTTGGGGCCCGACGCGACGATCGACGAATAGGCCACCGCCTGTGCGCCCTCGCGCAGGAACTCGTGCAGCAGCTCGGCTTCCACCTGGTATTCGAACCAGCCGGGACGCGCGCGCTCCATCGCGCGGACATGCGCGGCGCACGAGATGGCCGCGGCGCGGCGCATCAGCTTCACCTCGTGCTCGTCCTTCAGGAGGCGCATCGCGTCGAGCGTGCCGCGCACGTCGACGATGTCGTCCGGCGCGGACACGCCGGTGCGCGCGCGGTTGCGCACCTCGTTCAGAAGCTTCGTGACCCGCTGGTCCCACGTGTCGAAGAGGCCGAGCGGCGTGAAGAGCGCGGGGCGATCGGCGGCGAGGTCGGGCAGCATCGCCGGCAGCGCCGAGATCGGATGCGCCTCGTCGAACCCGAAGATCTCGCGCGCGGCATCCGGGCCGTAGCGAAAGCCGTCCCAGATCTCGCGTTCCTCGTTCTTTTCGCGGCAGAAGAGTAGGTGGCGGTCGCCGTCCGGGCCCGCCACCAGCGCCACGACTGCTTCGGGTTCAGGAAAGCCCGACAGGTAGTAGAAATAGCTGTCATGCCGGAAGGGATAGTGCGAATCGCGATTGCGCGCCACTTCGGGCGCCGTCGGCAGGATCGCGAGACCCCCGCCGCGCGTGTCGCGCATGGATTGCAGCAGGGCGCTGCGGCGCGCGCGGTAGAGCTGGTGGGTATTCTTCATGGCATGAACGGACCGTGGTTGAACGAGGGCATTATAGGGGAGTGCACCTCGCGGTTGCGCTACCATCGCGGTATGGGCGACGGGGCGATGCAAAGCGGCGCAATCCTGACCGGACATCCACTGCATGACGCCAAGCGCGCATTGCGGGTGACCATGATCGCCGCGCGCGATGCCATCGACGCGGCGACGTATCGCGCGGCATCGCTGCACATTGCGGAAGCGATCTGCGCCTCGCCTTCGTTTGCGGCCGCGCGCACGGTGCTGCTGACGCTGCCGCACAAGAGCGAGTGGGATACGCGTCCGGTATTCGTCGCGGCGCTGGCCGCGGGCAAGACCGTGGCATTGCCCCGTGTCAACACGACCACCCGCATGCTGGAATTGCATCGCGTGGTGGATGTCGAGCGCGACGTCGCGCCCGGCTACCGCGGGATTCCCGAGCCCGCTGAGCACACGCCGCCGGTCGGCGCCGATGCGATCGACTGGATCCTCGTCCCGGGCGTCGCGTTCGATCTTTCCGGGCGCCGGCTGGGCTATGGCGGCGGCTTCTACGACCGGCTGTTGTCCGTCGTATCGCCAGAGGTCGCGCGCGTTGCCGGCGCCTTCGACCTGCAGGTGGTCACTACCGTCCCGGCCGCCCCGCATGACCTGCTGGTGGATTCGATCGTGACCGAACGGCGGGTCATCGCGCTGTCCGGGCGCGGATGAGCGCGCGCGCCCGGCGCACCGCACGCGTCGCGCTGGCAGCCACGCTGGCCATCCAGATCGTCACGTCGCTGGCGGCGACGGCACCCGCGGTGCTGGCCCCTGTGCTCGCGGTCGACCTCGGCATCACTCCCAAGTGGATCGGCGTCTTCGTCGGCCTGGTCTACGCCGGCGCGATGGTCGGCAGCCTCGTCTGCGGCGGCTTCATCGCCCGCTTCGGGCCCATCCGCGTGTCGCAGGCATGCGTGCTGCTGTGCGCGGCCGGGACGGCCACGGTGGCGTTGCTGCCGGCTTCCGCGGTCACGTTGCTGGCGCTGGCGGCG
>JANNYI010000213.1:0-15482 GCA_031410015.1 Betaproteobacteria bacterium
CGAAGCGGTCACGCTGGCCGCGGGTGCCGATCGCCGCGTGATCGGCGCCTTTGCGCTGCTGCAGGCGGCACTGCCGCTGCTGTGCTACCTGCTGGCCGCGGCGCTGCCTGCGGTGCTGTATGCGAAACGGCGTGGCCTGCAGGGGTGGCGATGAGCGCCCTTTCGCCCGCGTCAATGCAACTGGATGATGTGCGCATCGCGCTGCACGGCCGGTCCCTGATTCCCGCCATGAACCTGACGGTGGGGCCGGGCGAGTGCGTCACCGTGATGGGTCCGTCGGGCTGCGGCAAGTCGACGTTGCTGGCGTTCATCGCGGGCACGCTCGATCCGGTGTTCGTAGCCACCGGACGGGTGACCATAGGTGGTCTCGATATCACCGACATGGTGCCGGAACGTCGGCGCGTGGGCATCCAGTTCCAGGATGACCTCCTGTTTCCGCATTTGTCGGTGGGTGAGAACCTGGCGTTTGCGCTGACCGATCGCGTACGCGAACGGCACGCGCGTCGTCGTCATGTGGATGAGGCGCTAGCTGAGGCCGGGTTGAGCGGCTTTGCGGAGCGCGATCCCGCCACGCTGTCGGGCGGCCAGCGCGCTCGCGTGGCGCTGATGCGCACGTTGCTGGCGGAACCTGCAGTGCTGTTGCTCGACGAGCCGTTCAATCGCCTCGATGCGCAGTTGCGGCAGGACTTCCGGCGTTTCGTGTTCGAGCACGCCGCGCAGCGCGGGTTGCCCATGCTGCTGGTGACGCACGACGTTGCCGATGCACAGGCTGCGGCGGGACCGGTGATCGAATTGGAGGCGATGTAGGCGAGGCTGTAGGCGAGGTTGTAGGCGAGGCTGTAGGCGAGGCTTTAGCCTCGCGGGTTCGGCGCGCGATATACCCGCGAGGCTGAAGCCTCGCCTACGGCCTCGCCTACGGCCTCGTTTACATGGCCGGGACGGCGGGGTAACGGCAGAATGTAGGACTTGGATGCTGCCTGCGCAGGGCGGTCGTGTAGGATCAATCCCACACGGCTATAGGCGGGACGGCGACCGGCGAAGGCCGCCCTGACGCCTACGATGCGTCATCGGCGTCTGCCGTCGTCCCGGGGACACCCGCATGAACCACACCGTTTCCATCAACGACAACGTAGTGACCGCGCGCTTTGCCGCCGTGGTGGCGGCGTCGTCGCCCGCGCTTGGCCGCTTCGGTCACCTGTTTGGTGGATCGGCGGCCATGCGCGACATCTATCACCGCATCGACAAGGTGGCGCCCACCAGTGCCACGGTGTTGATCACCGGCGAATCGGGCAGCGGCAAGGAAGTCGTGGCGCGCACGATCCACGATCGCAGCGACCGGGCCAGGATGCCGTTCGTGGCGATCAATTGCGGCGCGATTCCCGCCAACCTGATCGAGGCCGAGCTCTTCGGCTACGAAAAGGGTGCCTTCACCGGCGCCGCCCGCCAGCACCGCGGCTGTTTCGAGCGCGCGGAAGGCGGCACGCTCTTTCTCGATGAAATCACCGAGATGGCACCCGAGATGCAGGTGCGGCTGCTGCGTGTGCTCGAAACCGGCCGGTATACCCGTGTGGGTGGCGAAGAGGAATTGCGCGCCCGGGTGCGCGTGCTCGCGGCCACCAACCGCGATCCGCAGCAGGCGGTGCAGGACCACAAGCTGCGCGAGGACCTGATGTATCGCCTGGCGGTGTTTCCGATTGCCTTGCCGCCGCTGCGCGACCGCGAGGGCGACGCGGAACTCCTGGCCGAACGCTTCCTGGCCCAGCACAATGATGCGGAAGGCACGAGCAAGATTTTCTCGCGGCAGGCGATGGCCACGATCCGCGCGCATCGCTGGCCGGGCAACGTGCGCGAGCTGAAGAATGCGGTGCACCGCGCCTTCATCCTGGCCGACGACATCGTGGAGCTCGACTTTGCCGGATTGGCCTGTGCCGAACCTGTGGGCGATTGCCTGCGGCTGCCGGTGGGCACGCCGCTGGCCGAGATCGAGCGGCAGGCCATCTACGCCACGCTCGACCTGTGCGAAGGCAACAAGCGGCGTTGCGCCGAAATGCTCGGCGTGAGCCTCAAGACGTTGTACAACCGGTTGAGCGAGTATCAGGCCGGGCCCGCCAACGTGGCGACGATCTGACCATGGCAACGCCAAAGATTCCCCCTGCCACAGTCCCGGACCCGCGCCCATGATCCGCATCCTCATTGCCGACGATCACGCCATCGTGCGGGCGGGCCTCAAGCAATTCATTGCCGACCAGGGCGACATGCAGGTGGCGGGCGAAGCCGCCACCGGCACCGAAGCCATCGCGCTCGTTCGCGCCGGCGAGTACGACGTGGTGCTGCTCGACATCTCGATGCCGGACAAGAACGGCATCGATACGCTGAAGACGCTGCGCCAGGTGCGGCCGGAGATGCCGGTGCTGATGCTGTCGGGCTACGCCGAGGAACAATACGCGGTGAACCTGCTGCGGGCCGGTGCCGCCGGTTACCTCAACAAGGAGGCGGCATCGACCCAGCTGGTGGGCGCGATCCGCACCGTCGTGCGCGGGCGCAAGTTCGTGAGCCCGGCGCTGGCGCAGATCCTGGCGGATGGCGTCACCGGCGACGGCGACAAGCCGCTGCACGGCGAATTGTCGCAGCGCGAGTTCCAGGTTTTCTGCAAGCTGGCGGCCGGCGCGGCCGTTTCCAAGATCGCCGACGACCTGTTCCTGTCCGTGAAGACCGTCAGCACCTATCGCACCCGCGTGCTCGAGAAGATGGGCATGAAGTCCAACGCCGACCTCACCTATTACGCGATCAAGAACGGGTTGATCGATTGAGCGCAGCCGACGGCCGGGGTCCCTTTTCGCGGCCGAAGCGCCGCTGCGTAAGACATACACCTACATTCATCCAACCATCGACCTGATACTGTTTTAGGTGATGTGCACAATTACCGTGCAACCGGGTGAGTGGTTCAATCACTCATGGAATATCCTCTGCTTTCTGGAATCGCTATGGGCCGCGCCGCGGGCGGGTCCCCTTTCATGATGCTGGACACTCCGAAATTGCGCGTCGTGATCGTCGAGGACTCGGCGATCATTCGCGCGCGCCTCGCCGAATCGCTGCTGGAAATCCCCAACGTCGAGATCGTCGGCCAGGTGGAAACCGAAGGTGACGCGCTGGCGGTGCTGCGCCAGCAGCAGTGGGACGTCGCGGTGCTCGACCTGCAGTTGAAGACCGGTACAGGACTCGGCGTGTTGAAGGGGCTCGGCAGTGCGCTGCGGCCGCGCAACGCCAAGATCATCGTGTTCACCAACTATGCATTCCCGCAGTATCGGGAGCGCAGCATGGCATTGGGTGCCGATTTCTTCTTCGACAAGTCGCGCGAATTCCATCGCGTGCGCGAGGTGTTGGCCGGCATGGCCGGCGGCCCCGCGCCCGTGGCGCACTGACACGCGGCTGTCCCGGTGATCATGGCGCCGGCCGCGACAGTGCAGACGGAGGCGGCAGTTGCGCCGCCACCCGCGCCCGTGGCGGACGCGAGTGCGCCGGCGGTCGGATACACACCCGTCGAGTTGGCCACCATCGGCATTGCTGTGCTGGCGGCGATCGCGGCGGCGCGTTTTGCCGAGCCGTTCCTCGTGCCGGTCGTGGCCGGAATCCTGATTTCGTACACATTGCGGCCGCTGGTGTCCGCGCTCGAACGCGTGCACGTGCCGCAAATCGTGGGCGCGGCCCTGGTCATCGTCACCTTGTTCTCATTGCTCTCGGTGGCAGCATGGGTTCTGCGTGACGATTTCAACGATGCGATCGCGGGACTGCCCAACGCCGCCCGCAAGTTGCGGCTGGTGGCGGCGGAGTCGGCCCGCGACTCGCACAGCACGATCACGCATGTGAAGGCGGCAGCCGCGGAACTGGATCGCGCTGCCGCCGAGGCCACCGGCAAGTCGGGCAGCATGCCGCCGGCCGCGCCGGCCATCAGCGGGGTGGCGGCGCAGGTACAGGGCTTCCTGGCCACGCAATCGTCGAAGGCGCTGGTCGTGCTGAGCGAGATCCTCGTGGCCTTCCTGCTGGCGTTCTTCGTGCTTGCCGCCGGCGACAAGTTCCGGCGCAAGGTGGCACGCCTGGCCGGCGCGTCGCTGGCGCGGCGGCGCGTCACCGTCGAGGCGCTGGACGAGATCGACACGCAGATCCAAGGCTACATGGTCACGCTTCTGGTTTCCAATGTCATGGTTGCATTCGCCGCTTGGGGCGGTCTTGCGTTGCTGGGCGTGGCCAATGCCGGGATGTGGGGCGCGATCGTCGGTTTGCTGCACGTGATCCCTTATGCAGGACCGGTGATCGGCGCAGCAGCCGTAGGCATCGGCACGCTGCTCGACGCCGGCAGTGTTTCCGCGGCGTTCGCGGCGATGGCGATGGTCTTCGGCATCGCGCTCGTGATCGGCGTCGGCTTCACCACCTGGATGCAGGGCCGCGCCTGCCGGATGAACGCCGTGGCGGCGTTCGTGGGCGTGCTGTTCTTCGGCTGGCTGTGGGGCGGCTGGGGCCTGCTGCTCGGCATGCCGCTGCTGGCCGTGCTGAAGAGTATCGCCGATCGCGTGGACGGCATGAACGCGGTACGCGAGATGCTGAGTCCGTAGCGCGGGCAGGCGGTGCGGCGCCAATGCCGCGCCGCCGTGTCGGCCCTTTCCTACGGCATGCGCAGGTTGGGGTGACGCCGTTGTAGCAGTGGCGCTCAACTACGGCAACCGTGCGCCAAGTCCCTGATTCGATGAGCGGTGTCGCAGGCACGCGCCATGCATGCCATGGGGAGGGATGCCCGCGATTGGCGCGTGGCGATCTCCCAAAACAGAGGATGGAACCATGAAGACATTGCTGATTGCGTTGCTGGGTGCGGGTGTGGTGCTGGTCGCGGGCTGCAACACGGTGGAAGGCGCGGGCAAGGACGTGAAGGCCACCGGCGCCGCCGTGGAACGAGCGGCGGACAAAGCCAAGCCCAACTGATGTCGAAGCGCGGCGCTGCCGCGCGTTTTCATGACTTTCTCAAGCGGAATCTGCCATGAACCTGCGTGACGAGATCCAATCGCTGCTGGACGCGCCGGCCATGAACGTCGACGACGTACGGACCCTGCTGCGCATCGATCACGACGAGGCGCTGCAGCTTGCGCGCGACATGGTCGATGCGGAGGATGCCGAGGCCCGGCGGGCGCTGCTGCGGCAGATGCTGCCGGCGCTGGCGGCCCACGCGCAGGCGGCGAAGAGCACGGTTTATGAACCGCTGCGGCTTTTGCGTGGGGTGGACGGCGTACGCTTCATGGTCGAGGGCCGCCTCGACGAACACCGCACGCTCGAGGCGTTGCTGGCATGGCTGGCCAAGAGTCGCAAGTCCGGCTCCGACGAGTGGCACGCACGCGCAAAGGAGCTTCTGTCGCTCCTCGTGCGTCACGTCGACGCGGAACAGAACGGCATGTTCAAGCTGATGGGCGAACACTTCGACCACGAAGCGCTCACCGCGCTGGGGCGACGATTCCTCGCGGCCAAGGCGCGTGCAGCCGGTACCCGCGACGGTTCCCACGCCAGCGGAGGCGAACGCGGCGTTGGCGGCGCGGGCGCCAGGGCCTAGTTCGTTACTTGCACTACCGCTTTGGCGGGTAGTGCGCGGTTGCGGAAACGCGAGTTCCAACGACAACGGCCAGGTCCTGCGGACCTGGCCGTTTCGCCGTGCGTCTGCGGTTCAGCGCAGGACCTTGCCCACGAAGAATCCGAGCGCCAACGCGCCCAGCACCGCCGTCAATGGGCGCTCGCGCACGTAGCCCGCGCAGACGTCGATGGCCTGCGTCGATCGCGTGGCGAGCGCCTGGCCGTTCTGGCTCGCCCACTCGGCCGCCGGGGTGGCGGCATCGGCCGCGCGATTGATCGTACGATGCGCGGCGCTTGCCGCACGATCGATGACAGGGGTCGCCTTTTCGGCCGCGGTGTTGACTGCGTCATGGGCGAAATTGGCTGCGCCGGAAATGGTGGCGGAGGGATTCATGGCTTGCGTGGTGTTCATGGAAACTCCTTCGTGGTGGGGATCGATCGCCTTGCGCGCCTGCCGGCGTGCATGCGAGGCTTGTTGACGCAAATCCATGGTGGCGCCGGGGCAGCGGCCGGGTCATCGGCGCGACGACGATTGCGTTGTCGGAGGAACGCCGATGCGCGCCGGTTTTCACGCTGCGGGGCGGGCACCAGCAAGCGGCGGCCATGTGGCACACTGTCGGCTCGACACCCCATGCAGCGAGCGCAATGCCATGACCGACATTCATGATCGCCGCAGGGTCCAACGCCGCCGCCTGGGACTTCTCGCCATGGTCGCGCTGCCGGTGGCGCGAACGATTGGTGCGCAGGCGCTGCCGCCGATTACGCTGATCGTCCCCAACGCCGCAGGCGGTTCGGCTGATCGCGTCGCGCGGGTGGCGGCCGTTGCGCTGGGCGAGCTGCTCGACCGCAGGATCGAGGTGATCAACATCACCGGCGCCGGCGGCGTGACCGGAACCAACGCGATCGCAGGGTACAAGCCCGATGGCAATACGCTCGGGCTGGCGGTCAGCACGCCGATGATCGCCGGACGGTTGCTGTCGCCGGCGGCCACCTACAATCCGGTCGACGACTTCGAGTGGCTGGCCATCCTCGGCACCTATCCCAATGCGATGGTGGTCAGCTCGCGGCGCCCGGAGCGAACGCTCGACGAATTGCTCGCCGCCGCGCGGAACGCCACGGCACCGCTTGCCTACGGCACTTTCGGCGTCGGGACGGCGGGTTACCTTGCCGGCAACTATCTGCGTCTCGACCACCAGGCGAAACTGGAACACGTCGCGTTCCAACGCGTGGAGGATGGCTATGCGCAGCTGGCGTCCGGCCAGATCGATATCCTGTTCGACGGTGTGCCGAATGCCGTGGAGGCGGCGCCACGCGCCGGCCACCGCATCGTGGCGGTGACGTCGGCCGCGCGCGTGCCGGCGCTCCCTGACACGCCTGCGTTCGGCGAGCGCTGGCCGCGCGAGTACTTCGTCGTATGGGTGGGCATCGTCGCACCGCGCGGGTTGCCGCCCGACGTCTACTCCCGGATGGCGTCCGCGATTGGTGTGATGATGCTGGAACCACGCCATGCGCAAGCCTTGCGCGCCACCGGCCTCACCTATGCCGGTCTGAATGGATTGAAGGCCAAGGCCTACGTCGACGATGAAATCGTGCGCACCGCGCGACTGATCGCGCGACTGGGCGGCGAGACCACCCGCCGTCCCTGAGCGGCTGCGTACGCGCGCAATGACGGCGCGCCGCGTCGTGACGTCGTCCGCTTCCTACAGTGGCAACGCGAATTACAGCGATGGCCTCACTCCATTGCACAACGGCGCACGCGCGCCGACCCTAACTCCTTGTTTGTGTTTGAAAACGGCACTGGCACGCCGGTTGCGAACGATTGTGCATGGCCGGGCGAAAGGCGCCGGGCAGTCGAACCAAGGAGTCACACATGAACTGGGACCGCATCGAAGGCAATTGGAAACAACTCAAGGGCAAGGCCAAAGTGCAGTGGGGCAAGCTCACCGACGACGATTTCGACGTGATCGCCGGCAAGCGCGATCAGCTCGTCGGCAAGATCCAGGCGTCCTACGGCATCACCAAGGACGAAGCCGAGAAGCAGGTCGACCTCTTCGGCGACGCGTTCCGGGACGATGACTTCCCGAAGCAGCAGTAAGGAGCCCGCCATGATCAAATCGAAGCTTACGGTGGCGCTCTTCGCCGCCGCCGGACTCACGCTGGCAGCTGGCGCGTTTGCCGAAGGCACGAGCAAGGACAGCCGCGACAACGCGGTGAAGAATGCCGCCATGCAATACAAGTCGGACAAGGCGACGTGCTCGTCGATGAGTGGCAATGCCAAGGACGTCTGCCTGCAGGCGGCCAAGGGCAAGGAGCAGGTCGCCAAGGCCGACGCGGAAGCGGCATACCGGAATACGCCGGCGGCCCGCGAAAGCGCACGTGTCGCGCGCGCCAACGCCAACTATGGTGTCGCCAAGGAAAAGTGCGACGACGTGTCCGGCAACGTCAAGGACGTGTGCGTGAAGGAAGCCAAGGCGGCACTCGTTCGGGCCAAGGCCGACGCCAAGGTGGACCGCGTGGCGACGGATGCGCAGACACAAGCCGTCGAGAAGACCGCCGAAGTCCGCAAGGAAGCCGGCGACGACAAGCGCGACGCCGACTACAAGGTTGCGCTGGAAAAATGCGATGTCCTGGCGGGCGTGGGCAAGGATGCCTGCGTCAAGGATGCCAAGAATCGCTACGGCAAGAGCTGAAGGTAGTGATGGGCCGATGGCGCGCGGTTCTCTCCCCTCTGCCGCTGCCATCGGCTCGTCCCGACCGGAGTTGCGCTGCAACGCCGGTCGTTTTCGCAATGCCTATTACCCTACTTGAACGAGGCCCGCCATGCTCCGCTATGCCGTCATCTTCTTTGTCGTTGCCATTGTCGCCGCACTCTTCGGATTCGGCGGCATTGCTGCCGGCGCGACCGAGATCGCCAAGATCCTGTTCTTCATCTTCCTGGTCCTCTTCATCGTCTCGCTGGTGGCCGGACTGATCAAGCGCGGCCCCTGACGACCTGCGCGCCCCGACCGCCGCCGGACGCCAAGAGCGTACCGGCGGCCGTCGTTTCAGCCATTCAATTCCAACGGAACTTGTCCCCCATGCGATTCAACGCCCAGGAAATCACCGGCAGCCGCGTGCAGGTGCGCTATGCGGTCGAGCTCAACTACGAACTCGCCGGGCCCGCGCAGTTCCTGCTGAACGTTCACGCTGCCATGACCCCGCAGCAGGCGGTCATCGAGGAGCATTTCGCCGTGCATCCGGTGTGCATCCATGCGATCGACTCCGATCCGGCCACCGGCAACCGGATTGCCGCATTCAGCGGCGATGCGGGACCGTTGCGCGCCACCTATTCGGCCGTGGTGCAGGTCACCCATCTCGTGGCGGACCCGGGGCAGCTTCCCGTCGAAGAGCCGGCGCAATTGCCGGTGCGTACGCTGCGCTACCTCTATCCAAGCCGTTACTGCCAGGCCGATCTGGTGCAGAAGGCGGCATGGGACCGGTTCGGTACGATGCCGCGCGGGTATGCGCAGGTGGCGACGGTGCGCGACTGGGTGGAGGCCGGGCTGCGGTTTGCGCCGGGCGTGTCGTCAACCACGACCTCGGTGCTGGATACGCTGCGCGATGGCGCAGGCGTGTGCCGCGATTTTGCGCACGTGATGATCGCGTACTGCCGCGCGCTGAATTATCCGGCACGGTTTGTCACAGGTGTCGACTACGGTGCGGCACCGGAACTCGGACCGCAGGACTTCCATGCGTATGTCGAGGTGTTCGTCGGCGGCGCCTGGTTCATCTTCGATCCGACCGGGATCTCGCCGGTCACCGGGCTGATTCGCATCGGCACCGGCCGCGATGCCGCCGATGTCTCGTTCGCCACCATCTTCGGTCCGGTGCAGACCGGCTCGCCGCTCGTTGCCATCACCGCCGACAGCGATCCCGCCAACGGCATCCTCGAGCCCGCTGCCACGACACTGGCCATCTCGACGGCCGCCTGACCGGCGTCGCGCTCGAGTTGCAAACCGACCGTCGGCGAGGCTTCAGCCTCGCGATGCCGCGCGAGGCTGAAGCCTCGCCTACACAGGAACGGGATCGATCAGGCGACCAGTAACAGGAACGGGATCGATCAGGCGACCAGTAACAGGAACGGGATCGATCAGGCAGCGGACGGCCGCCCGGCGGGCCCGTGGGCCTCCGCGGTGAGCGGCACGCTGATCTCGATCTGGGTGCCGCCGTTGCCGCCACGGCGGATCGAGAATTCACCGCGGAGCGCCGACACGCGCTGGCGCATGCCGGTGATGCCGTGGGACAGGAGGTTGTCCTGCGCCGAATCGTCGATTCCGACGCCATCGTCGTTGATCACCAGCGCGATGGTGTCGTCGGCAATCATGAGGTCGACCGAAACGGACTTGGCATTGGCGTACTTGACGATGTTGGTGAGGGCTTCCTGCGTGATCCGGTAGAGCGCGATGGCGGTGCCCGGCGGAATCATGCTGTCGTCGGCCGGCATTTCAATGGCAAATGCAAGCCCGGCGCGGTCGCAGATCTCGCGGATCTGCCAGTCGAGTGCGGCCGCGAGGCCCAGATTGTCGAGCAGCGTGGGGCGCAGCTCCTCGATGATGCGGCGCTTGATGTCGACCCCGTCGTCGAGCACGCCCTGCGCGCGGGCGAGCCGGGCGGCGGACTCCGGTTGCTGCCCCCGCAGGCGCTCTTCGACCCACGCCACGTCCATCTTGGCGCTGACGAGGATGCCGCCCAGCTCGTCATGGATGTCGCGGGCGAGCTTGGATTTCTCGTCCTCGCGCACGTCCTGCAGGTGATTCGACAGTTCGGAGAGCTGCGCGGTGCGCTCTTCCACCAGCTTCTGCAACCGGGCGCGCTCGCCGGCCAGCAGCAGGCGGCGTTCCTCGCGTTGGCGCGCGTCGCGACGGGCAAGCAGCCACACGACCAGCAGCAGCGCCACGGTGAAGGCCGTCATGATCTGCATGCCGAAGCGCGCGATCGCGATGTCACCGTTCCATTGGCGATTGGCGGCGTCGACCTGGTCGCGATGGGCACGCGACATGTCGTTCACTTCCGCGCGGATCTGGTCCATCGTGCGCTTGCCGATACCGGTGTTCATGAGCTTCATCGCGGCGTCCGGGCCTTCCGTCCGATGCAGCGCCAGCGTTGCTTCCAGTTCGGCGAGTTTCTTGCCGACCAGGTTGTTGAAGCGGCCGACGCTTTCGCGCTGCGCCGGCGTGCCGTTGAAGACCAGCTGCTCGCGCAGGCGGTTGAACGCTTCTTCCAGCCGGAGAAGCGCCTGGGTGTAGGGCTCCAGATACTCGTCCTTGCCGGTCAGCATGAAGCCGCGCTGCCCGGTCTCCGCGTCGATCACCAACGCGAGGGTTTCGTGCAACGTGGATTGCATGATCACGGCGGCCGCCATCTGCCGGTTGGCCGATTCGAGGCTGCGATAGCTGAACTCCGCGTACACCACGATCCCCAGCGACACCACGATCCCCAGGGCCAGCGGGAGCACGATCTTGAGCGGAAAGGGGGATTTCATGCGGAAGGGGCGGCGCGATGTCGGGGCGGAGAATCACTATACGCACCGTTCACGTCTCCCTCCAACCTTCGTGCTTGCCGTCCGCACGCGTCCTTTGGGCCGGTCAACGGGTCGTGCCGGGATTGCGCACCAGCTTGTCGGGGTCGTAGCCCAGGCGCGGCAGCTTGCCGTAGAGCGTGTGCCAGGTTTCGTCGTCGAGGGCGGGCTCGCGCGCCAGTATCCACAGGTATTCGCGCGAGGGCTCGCCGACGATTACGTAGCGATAATCGGGATCGAGATCGACGATCCAGTAGTCGCCCCAAACGAGCGGCAGCCACGACAGCCATGCCGGCGCGAAGCGCACCTGCAGTTTGGCTGGCGCCTGGACGACGCGCGCCAGCCCATCGGCGCGTTCTCGCGTGCCGTCGGCCTTGCGGCAATCGTTGACGACGGCAATGGTGCCGTCGGCGTTGCGGGTGTAGGTGGCGGTGACGTCGGCTACGCACATCCGCTCGAAGCGATTGGGGTAGCGCGCGATTTCATGCCACTTGCCTGCGTAGCGGTCGAGGTCGACCGCCGCGACCACCGGCAGCGGCGCATCGGCGGCAGCCGCCAACGCCGAACCCATGGCAAGCGCGCCGACCAGCACCCATCGGGCGACGCGCTCGATCATCGCGGAACCTGGGACGTCTCCAGACCATGACCCAGAGGCGCGAGCGCGCCGCCTTCGTTCTCCCACGTTTCGACGGGTTTGCGCACCTTGAGCGGCGCGGGCGCGTAGCGGCGATCGAGCCAGCGCTGCACGGCCCACGATGCGGCGGCGGCGATGGCCGCCATGCCTACGACCTGCACGAATTTTTTCATTGCTGCTCCCGTGTTGGTTGCGAATCGCTGCCGGGCGGAGTCCCGCTTGCCGCCGTCGGCACGCCGAGGACCGGCGCTATTTCTTGGTGGTGTCGAGCGCCGGCGAGGAGTGATTATTGCCCTGACCCGCCATCGGCATCGATTTCGACGCCTCTTCCCTGGTCAAGGTTCCCATCGGCGTGTTGGCAGCCGTGTCCTTGGCCGTTTCGCTCGGCGCCACGCCCCCAGCGGGCAGGGGCGGCGTAGGCACCGCGGCCACCGGCGGCGCGGAGACTGCGGGTGGCGGCGTTGCCGTGGTACGCGGCGCGTCGTTGCAACCAGCGATGAGCGACGCTGCCGCAACGATGGATGCAATGACGATGGCACGAAACATGGCGACTTCCGATGAACAGATGAGGCATCGTGCCAAGAATGAGTTGCCGCCGCCAGCGCAGCAAGCCGCATCGCGCTGTAGGACGTTGCCGACGCTGCCGGCAATACCTGCGCGCGACCATGGCATTCGTGGGCGTGCCGATTCGGGTTCGCGCGCGCAACCCGCTGATGCTGCACGATTCGAGCGCCACCCGCGCCTGGCATGCGGAATGCACGTGAGGCAGGGGCCACCCGCTGCGGGTGCGCCTGCGCGGCTGCCTGCCGGGCCGCATAACCACCCGGGGATCACCATGACATCAAGCACGAAGGCAGCCGCCAAGGCTGCGCGAAAAGACGACAATCCGTTCCTCACCGACGTGCAAACGCTGCGCAAACGCGCGCGCCAGCACATCGCCGAAGGGGCCGTCACGTCCAACTACGACGCCGATCCCAAGCAGGTGTGCAAGGTGCTGAACGAGGCGCTGGCCACCGAACTCGTGTGCGTGCTGCGCTACAAGCGGCACTACTTCATGGCCGAGGGCATCCACTCGGAATCGGTCAAGGCCGAATTCAAGGCCCATGCCGAGGAGGAGCAGGAGCACGGGGACGCCATTGCCGAGCGCATCGTGCAACTGGGCGGCGAGCCCGACTTCAATCCGGCCATCCTGACATCACGCAGCCACTCGGAATATGTCGAGGGCAAGACGTTGCGCGACATGATCCTGGAAGACCTGGTGGCCGAACGCGTGGCCATCGAGAGCTATCGCGAGATGATCGCGTGGCTGGCCGACCGCGACTCGACCACCCGCAAGATGCTGGAGTGGATCCTGGGCGTGGAGGAGGAGCACGCGGATGACATGTCGTCGTTGCTGAAGGGCATCGGCGGCTGAGGCGCGTTCCACCCCGGCGCATTTTGCCACCGGGTGGCGCGGTGAAGGATAATGCGGAGATCATGCGGCGGCCGAAGTGGACCGCCGCCCGTGTTGCGGCATCGATGCCGCATCCTGACTTCCGAAGGAACCTTCACTTGCGCAACGCATTCGCCGCACTTTCGATTGCACTCGGGGCCTGCGCGGCAGCACCCGATGTCGCCGTGGCGCAGAGCTTTCCCACGCAGCCCATCCGCCTCATCAACGGGGGCGCCGTGGGTGGCGGCTGGGACCTTGCCGCGCGCCTGCTTGCCGAGCGGATGAAGGATGACCTCGGACAGGCGGTGGTCGTCGACAGCAAGCCCGGCGCCGACGGCATCATCGCGGCCAGCGCGGTGGCTGCCGCCGTGCCCGACGGCTATACGCTGATGCCGGCAGTGACGTCGACAATGGTCATGAATCCGGTGATGCACGACAAGCTGCCCTACGAACCGCTGCGCGATTTCGAGCCGATCTCGATGGTGTGCATCTACCCGCTGGTGCTGGCCGTCAATGCCGCAGTGCCGGTCACCACGCTGCGCGAGTTCATTGCGTATGCCAAGGGCCAGCCAGGCAGGCTCAACTACGGTTCCGCCAACAGCGGCTACACCTTCGCCACCGAAACCTTCAAGCAACAGACGGGCCTCGACCTGTATCGCATTCCCTACAAGGGCAGCGCGCAAACGGTGACCGCGCTGGTCGCGGGCGATGTGCAAGTGGCAATGATCGATGCGGCCTCCGCCTTGCCGCAGATCAAGGCCGGCCGGATCCGCGCGCTGGCCGTGGCCAGCCCGGAGCGCCCCCCGTTCCTCCCCGACACCCCCACGATGAGCGAGGCGGGGTTGCCGGGTTTCGAGCTCGTGTTCTGGCTGGCGATGTTTGCGCCGGCGAAAACACCGCGCGACGTGATTGCCCGCTTGCACACATCCGTCGAGCGCAGCCTCAAGTCGCCGGAATTGCGCGAGCGGCTCCTCACGGCCGGCGTGCTGCCGATGTCCAGCACGCCGCAGGCACTGGGTGACATGGTGCGGCGCGACCTGGCGCAGGTGCGCGAGATGGCGAAGACCGTGCGCATGGCGGCGGAGTGATGGCGGCCTTGCGGCAGTTCGCGACGCGACCGGCGATGGCGTTCATGCTGGTCATGGCGCTGCTCGCGGGATGCGCGTCCACTGCGCCGAAGTCCAACGTCAAGGTCGAGGACGGCGATCCGGCGATCGTCAACCGCGACTGCAAGCTGCTGGCCACGGTCAGCGGCCGCAGCGTCTTCGGCGGCAGTGAAGCGGGTCGCCTGGAGGGTGCGATGCAGGATGCGCGGAACAAGGCTGCGGCGAAGGGCGCCACGCATGTGGTGTTCATCGCCGCCGATAATGCGGGGATGCTCAATACCGGGCAGGCCACGGCACGCGCCTATCGGTGCGATGCGAAGGTGCAATAGCGCGCGCGGTCGTACGCGGCGCGATTGACAGGACGCATCCTCGGCCTCGCCGCGGCGCCTGACGGTTCACTCGCAGGGTGTGCAGCGGTGATGGTATTGTTCCCGCATGGATCCGGTCGTCCTGTTCTTCCTGCTCGGCGTGATCGCGAAGCTGGCGAAATCCGACCTGCGCCTGCCCGAGGCGCTGTACGAAACCCTGTCGATTTTCCTGCTGCTGGCGATCGGGCTGAAAGGCGGCGTCGAATTGGCGCGCGTGCCCTTTGCCAGCGTGGCCGTGCAGGCTGCCGCCGTCGTGGTCATGGGTTTGCTGTTGCCGCTGCCGGCGTTTGCCATCCTGCGTGGCCTGGGGCGCCTGCCGCGCGCCGATGCCGCCTCGATCGCCGCGCACTATGGCTCGGTGAGTGTCGTCACCTTCGCGGTGGCGATTGCGTTCCTCGCCAAGCGCGAAGTGCCCTACGAGGCGCATATGCCGCTCTTCGTTGCGCTGCTCGAAACTCCGGCCATCGTCACCGGCATCCTGCTGGCGCGCATAGGCGCGATGGGCGCCGTGCGTTGGGGCGCGGTGGCGCATGAAGTGCTGCTGGGCAAGAGCGTGGTGCTGCTGCTGGGCGGGCTTGCGATCGGGGCGCTGGTCGGGCCGGACGGCATTGCGCCGATCAAGCTCCTGTTCTTCGACCTGTTCAAGGGCGTCCTTGCCTTGTTCCTGCTGGAGATGGGGTTGGTCGCGGGCGGGCGCATGGGCGACCTGCGCCGCGCCGGCCCCTTTCTCGTGGCCTTCGGGCTGATCGTGCCGCTGCTCTTTGCGTGCGTGGGC
>JANNYI010000214.1:0-14722 GCA_031410015.1 Betaproteobacteria bacterium
GGATGAAGGCCTCGTAGCAGGAGAAGAGGCCGTGGCGCCCGGTGAGCAGGTAGCCTTCGAGCCAACCCTGACACAGGTGCTCGCTCAGCACTTCCATCACCCGGCCGTCGGCGCTCAAATCGACGTCGACGGCATCGATGCGCGCCATCCATTGTTTGCCCGAGACGGCATAGACCGCGTCCAGCCGGTTGGATGCGGTCTCGTCGGGGCCGAAGATACGAAAGTTGCTGCTGCCGAGATTGCGCTTCATCACGTCGCGCAGGAACGTGCCCAGTACGCGCGTGGCCTCGGCCTGCACGCCGCCCGGCGTGGCCACTGCGACGGCATAGTCGCGGAAAGGCGGCATCGAGAGCGACTGGAGCAGCGCGCCGCCATTGGCGTGCGGATTGGATCCCATCCGGCGCTGACCCGTCGGGGCGAGTGCCGCGAACTCCTGCCGCAATTTGCCGCTGGCGTCGAACAGTTCGTCGGGACGGTAGCTGCGCATCCACGCGTCGAGCTGCTGCAGATGGCCGGGCTGGCTGCAGTCCGCGATGGGCACCTGATGCGCGCGCCACGTACCCTCCACCGGCTTGCCGTCGACGAACTTCGGACCCGTCCAGCCCTTTGGCGTGCGCAACACGATCATGGGCCAGCGCGGCCGCTCGAGGGCAGGTGAGTAGCGATTGCGCGCGGCACGCTGAAAGCCGCGAATCTGCGCCAGGACCGTGTCGAGCGCATGGGCGAGCAACTGATGCACGACCATCGGGTCGTCGCCTTCGACGAAGTGCGGCTCGTGGCCGTAGCCGCGCATCAGGTCCGTGAGCTCGTCGCGGCCAATGCGGTCCAGCACCGTGGGATTGGCGATCTTGTAGCCGTTGAGATGAAGGACCGGCAGCACGGCGCCATCGCGCGCCGGATTCAGGAATTTGTTGGAATGCCAGCTGGCCGCCAGCGCGCCGGTTTCAGCCTCGCCGTCGCCGATGATGCACGCGACGATCAGGTCGGGATTGTCGAACGCGGCGCCATAGGCGTGGACCAGCGAATAGCCCAGTTCGCCGCCTTCGTGGATGGAGCCGGGAATGTCCGCGGAGACGTGACTGGGAATGCCATAGGGCCAGGAAAACTGGCGGAACAGTCGCTGCATGCCGCTGCGGTTTTGCTCGATGGCCGGATAGTGCTCGGTGTACGAGCCTTCGAGCCAGGTGTGGGCCACGATGCCCGGCCCGCCGTGGCCGGGGCCGATCACGTACATCATGTCGAGATCGTGGTCCTTGATCAGCCGGTTGAGGTGGACGTAGAGAAAATTGAGTCCCGGCGTGGTGCCCCAATGGCCGAGCAGGCGGGGCTTGATGTGCGCGAGCTGCAACGGCGACTCGAGCAGCGGATTGTCCTGCAGGTAGATCTGTCCGACGGACAGATAGTTGGCTGCGCGCCAATAGGCGTGCATCTTGCGCAGGAGTTCTGGCGATAGGGGGTCGGGCATTACGTACTCCGGGGCTGCCTGGTTCATGGGCCGGTGCCGGTCGGGGACCTCAAGGCACCGGACTCGAGATAGAGATGGTGGATGGCGGGGAAACGCGCCTTGATCGCAGCCTCCAGCCGCGCGATCGCCTGTTCCACCTGATCGAGATTGAGCGGGCGGTGGAAGCGAACCGCGGCGGTCAACAACACGCTGTCCGTCCCGAGCTGCATGGTCAGCAGTTGGCCCACGCGCTCAACCGCCACGTCGGTGGCAATGATCCTGCGCAATTGCAGAATCTGTTCGCGATCGAGACTCTGGCCAAGCAGCAGGCCGCTGCATTCCCGCGCAAGCACCACGGCGGCACCGATCAACACGAGGCCGATCAGTACGGAAGCGGCTGGATCGAAATAGGGATTGTCGAACATGTGGCTGAGCCACACGCCTGCGGCGGCTATTGCGATACCGATGAGCGCCGCGGAGTCTTCGATGAATACGGTGAATACCGATGCATCGTTGCTGCGACGGAAGGTCGTCCACAGATTTTCGTCGGGACGGCGCAGACGCAGCAGTTCGCGTTGGGAGACGCGCCAGCTGAAGCCCTCGAATACGGCGGCGACCGCGAGCACGACATAGTTCCACGTGGGGTCGGCAAGCGCGGGCGGATGGTGCAGGCTGACGATGCCTTGATAGATCGAAATGCCGCCCCCCAGCGAAAAGACGGAGAGCGCCACGATCAGCGCCCAGAAGTACGTGGCCTTGCCATAGCCGAAGGGATGCCGTTCATCCGCGCTGCGCCGACTGCGGTTGACGCCAAGCAGCAGCAGGAACTCGTTGCCGGTGTCGACCAGCGAATGAAAGCCTTCGGCAAGCATGGCCGAGCTGCCCGTCATCAGGGCCGCGACGAACTTGCTGGCGGCGATGGCGATGTTGCCCGCCAGTGCGGCGTAGATGACATTTTTCGAGCGCGCCATCGTCGATGCGCTTGCCCACGCCGACTTCATGCGGTCGGCGACGGTGCGCCAGGCGTTCGTTCGGGATTAGGGAATGTGTCCATTGCAAATGTCGAGGCTCGAGGCTGGCGCCGGATCGGGTAGAGTGAATTCTGCCTTGCACCATTTGCGCGTACTGTGCGCAGGCGCACAGACCGCGATCGTTATCCTCATTAACGTTCGTATGCAAGATCGGGACAAGTGCGCCGGCCGGCTGGCAGCGCGTCAAGGGTTCGCTTCATCCCGCCGGCGCCTCCCCCCCCCGCATTTCGAACTTCGACAACACAAAGAACATGTCCGCCATGGCAACCATCAATCGCAGGGTCGTGCTCGGTTCACGCCCCGTCGGCGCGCCCACCGCCGCCAATTTTCGCGTCGAAGATATCGCTGTACCAACACCGGCAACAGGGCAGATCCTGCTGCGGACGCTGTTCCTGTCGCTTGACCCGTACATGCGGGGCCGGATGAGCGACGGACCGTCCTATGCCGCCCCCGTTCCCCTGGGCGACGTCATGGTCGGTGGCACCGTCTCGCGCGTCGAAGTCTCGCTGCATCCGGGCTTCAAACCAGGCGACCTGGTGCTGTGCTACTGCGGATGGCAGCAATACGCGCTGTCGGATGGCAAGGGCCTCACCAAACTCGATCCTTTGATGACCCGCCCGTCGCTTGCGCTCGGCGTGCTCGGCATGCCCGGCTTCACTGCCTACATGGGCCTGCTCGACATCGGCCAACCGAAGCCCGGGGAAACCGTGGTCGTCGCCGCGGCAAGCGGGGCGGTGGGCGCAGTGGTGGGGCAGGTGGCCAGGCTCATGGGGTGCCACGCCGTCGGCATCGCCGGTGGTCCCGACAAGTGCCGTTATGTCGTCGACGAGCTGGGATTCGACGCGTGCATCGATCACCGCAGCGCCGATTTCCCGGCACGATTGGCCGCAGCATGCAAGGAGGGCATCGATGTCTATTTCGAGAGCGTCGGCGGCGCGGTGTTCGATGCCGTGCTGCCGTTGCTCAATGCCCGTGCGCGCATTCCGCTGTGCGGCCTGATTGCCGCCTACAATGCCACCAGTCCGCCGCCGGGCCCGGATCGCCTCGGGCTCCTCACCCGCACGCTCCTGACCAAGCGCATCAGGATGCAGGGCTTCATCATCTTCGACGATTACGGCGATCGCTTCCGCGAGTTCCTGGGCCCGATGAGCAGGTGGGTCACGGCAGGCGAAGTCAAGTATCGCGAGGATATCGTCGATGGACTCGAGAACGCTCCGCAGGCCTTCATCGGTCTGCTCGAGGGCAGAAATTTCGGCAAGCTGGTCGTTCGCGTAGCGAACGACTGAGTGCCAACCGACATCCGCAACGAAAGCCGACATGAAAATACTGATGGTACTGACGTCACACGACAAGCTAGGCGACACGGGACGCAAGACCGGTTTCTGGCTGGAGGAATTCGCGGCCCCGTACTACGAGTTCAGGGATGCAGGCGCGACGGTCACGCTGGCGTCGCCGCTTGGCGGGCAGCCACCGCTCGACCCGAAGAGCGACGATCCGGCAGCGGCCACCGAGGCCACGCGGCGCTTCAAGGCGGATGCCGCGGCCCAGACGGCACTTGCTCACACAATGAAGCTCGCCGATGTCCTGGCGGCTGATTTCGACGCGGTGTTCTATCCGGGCGGCCATGGTCCGCTGTGGGATCTGGCCGAGGATCGTGTCTCGATCGTCCTGATCGAAGCAATGGTCGCCGCGGGCAAGCCGGTGGCTGCCGTGTGCCATGCCCCCGGCGTATTGCGCCATGTGACCGGCGCCGATGGGCACCTGCTGGTGCAGGGCAGGAAGGTCACGGGCTTTTCCAATAGCGAGGAGCGCGCGGCGGGATTGACCGACGTCGTGCCCTTCCTCGTTGAGGATATGCTGAAAGCGGGCGGCGGCAAGTATGCAAGCGTGCCCGACTGGCAACCGCTCGTGGTCACCGATGGCTTGCTGATCACCGGACAGAATCCGGCATCGTCCGAACCGGCCGCCAGGGCGCTGCTCGAAAAACTGGCCTGATCGGCGTCGCGGACCCGGCCTGATGCTCAGGCCGCCCCGACCTCGTCGGTCCACACCCTGAAGCTCGCCAGGGTGTTGGGGCCGAAGGTGCTGCTGATCGCGACGTCGGCCGCGTCACGGCCGCGCGCAATCAGAATGCGCCCGATGCGCGGCGTGTTGTTGCGTGCATCGAACGTGTGCCAACGGCCCTCGAGGAACACCTCGAACCAGGCGGCGAAATCCATCGTGCCCCACGGCTTCGGCGTTCCCATGTCGCCCAGGTAGCCGGTGCAATAGCGCGCGGGGATGTTCATGCAGCGACAGAACGCCACCGCGAGATGCGCGTAGTCGCGGCACACCCCGGTCTTGTCGAAATAGGCCTCGAACGCGGTACGGGTCATGCGCGCGTGCTCGTAGCCAAACCTGATGTGATTGTGGACGTAGTCGCAGATCGCCTGCACACGCGCCCAACCCGTGGGCCCGTGGCCGAACAGGTTCCATGCGATCTCGGACAGTCGATCGGTTTCGCAATAGCGGCTGCCGTTCAGGAACACCAGCGTCTCCTCCGGCAGGTCCTGCACGAGCAGCTGCCGTGCATCGGGAACGATCACGTCGGTGGCGCCGCTGTCGTTGACCAACGCGTTGGCCGTGATGCGGGTGCGGCCCTTGGGCGCGACGATGCGCGTGCACCAGTTGCCGAAACTGTCGCGATAGGCGGTCATCGGCACCGGCGGGTCGATCACGATGTCGTCGCGGCCCACGAGGTCGGACACGCGCGTGAAGTGCACGTTGACGTTGAGGATCATCGGCGTCGGTTGCGGGCAGTCGTAGATCATTTCAAAGCCGGCGCGAATCTGCATCAGAAAACTCCGGTGGCGATACGTGAAATGGAAGTGGAGGCACGGGCAGTGCGAAACGAGTCGACCAGCGTGCCGCGCAGGGCGGCCCAGGGGCGGCCCGCGGCCAGGACGATGCGCTGGTTGACCTCCAGCTCGACGCCGACGTAGGAGGATGGCGGGAATCGGCGCCGCAGATACGCGGTCAGCCCGTCGCCCTTGCCGGCGTAGGGATAGTTGCGGCGCACCCGCAGCGTCGGATCGCACGCCGCCAGCGAAGCCTTCCACCGTGCGCACAGAGCCACTTCGCCACGGCGGGCCGGGTCATAGAGCAGCCCGATGTCGGCGTTGCGGACCTCGCCATCCAGCACGGGCGTGAAGCTGTGGGAGGCGACATGGACCACGCGGCGGCCGTGCGCGATGGCCTGCGCCACGCGGCGCTCGACCTCCGCGCGGTAAGGCAGGTAGTGCAGGGCAATGATCGACGCGCGCGTTGCCGGCGGCGTGTCGCGTGTTGCCGGCGAGTACAGGCGCGGATGGCCGATCGACCGGTTGAGGTCCACCACGAGGCGGCTGATCGTCGATGTCACCAGCGGGGCCGCCAAAGCGGCCGCGAGCTGCCGCGCCATGACCAGCGCGCCGGGGTCGAATCCGCGATGCGTGGCGAGAAGCGCGCGATGGTCGCGAAACAACGGCCGCAACGACGCGGGTATCCGGTTGCCACCATGCTCGCAGGTGACAAGATATGAATCGGTTCGGGCCGCGCGCCGCGTCACCAGCGCAGCTCGGGCAACTGGCGAAATACCTGCCGCGTGCCTTCGCCCCATTCATGGCTCAGCGAGGTGAAATAGGCGTCGCCATCGATGAAGCGGCGGCGTTTCTGCACTTCGAGGCTGTCGCGCTCGTAGCAGAGGAGGTCGATCGGCATGCCCACCGACAGGTTGCTGCGCATGGTCGAGTCGAAGGACACCAGCACGCATTTGGCGGCGTCCGCGAGGTCGGTCTGGCGCGTGATCACGCGGTCGACGATCGGCTTGCCGTACTTGGTTTCGCCAGTCTGGAAGTAGGTGGTGTCCTCGCCCGCTTCGATGAAATTGCCTTCGGCGTAGATGCGGAAGAGCCGCTGCGGCTCGCCGCGGATCTGGCCGCCGAGGATGAACGACGCATTGAAGCCGATGTCGTTCTTCTCGAGGTATTCGCCGTCGCGCTCGTCGACATCGCGCATCGCGTCCGCGACCAGCATCGCCACGTCGAACATCGTTCGCGCATTCCAGAGATTGGGCACGGCGTCTCCGGCCGCACAGCGCTGGTTCAGCACGCCGATCACCGCCTGGGTGCCCGCAAGGTTGCCGGAACTGAGCAGCACCATCACGCGTTCCCCGCGGCGCTCGAACACCGTCATCTTGCAGAACTTGGCGATGTTGTCCATCCCGGCATTGGTCCGGGAGTCCGAGGCGAAGATCATGCCTTTGTCGAGCATTACACCGATGCAGTAAGTCATACCGCGAGCCTACCAGTGTTTGGACGGGCCCGCGATTCCCGCTTGACTACTTGAGACGCATGTCGTTCTTGACGGACTTGACGCCGCCCACGGCGCGTGCGACGACCAAGGCCTGGTTGGAGAATTGCCGGCGTTGCCGCTCGGTGCTACAGGCGTCCCATCAGGAACAGGACGATCAGGATGATGACGATCACGCCGACGATGCCGCTGGGACCGTAGCCCCAGGTACGGGCGTGTGGCCACGTCGGCAGCACGCCGATGAGTACGAGGATGAGGACAATCAGGAGTACGGTTCCAAGCATGATTTGCTCCCAGGTTCAACTTGGCCTTTCGTGCGCGCGCATCGCCATCGATACGCGTCGCCGGGCTGGCAAGGTCATACGTTAGCGGGCGGCCGTGCGCTGGTCTGTCTGGTACCGCACACAACGCAACCATGCCCCGCGGACTGCAAAGCTACCGCTGCGTCAGCCCCGCCGCGCTGCCGACTTTCCGACGATCGAGGCCACGTTGACGCATGCCAGGCCCTCCTGCGCATGCCGCTTGGCCATCGCCTGCTGGTCACGCCGGATGCGGGCGAACGTCTTCCTGACGTCGGTGTTCGCGCTGGGGGTGTATCGAAACGAAGGGTCGAGAATGGATTTCACGCAAGCTCCCGAAGTGTCGATACCAGCGTGAAGCGGATTGGGCGGGCTTCGACGGCAATGCGATGGAAAGGCAAGGCAACGTGCGGCGCTACAGCGCGTCGTCCTTGAAATGCTTCTCGAACGCGGTGACCTGCAATTCCGCTTGCTCCCTGCTGACGCCGTCGTTGGTGTGAATGGCTGCCACCAGCTGGCGGTGTTCCAAAGTCATCGCGGCCAGAAGTTCCGTCGCCGCGTCGTTCCATTGGCGTTGCGTGTGCCCATCAAGCGGGTTTGATTGCGATCGGTTTGCGATCTGGTACACGATCCTCTCCCTTGATGGTGAAATGTCCTGCACCGGTTCCGCTGCATCAGGAGGGCCTGCGCGCTCGGTCATGCGATGGCCCCAGACGGTGGTGCGAAACGTGATGCCGGTGACATGAAATCTCCGATTGATGCACGCAGCATGGGCAATGCGGCGACCGGTGTCTGTGCGCTGCCGAACTTTGGCCGTCGAGGTGCGCGCGCCACGGGTCTCGGGCGCCCCGAAGCGCTGCGGCGAACCACGGAATGCGTCCTGCAGACGGGACCCGTTGCCGCGGCCATTCGGGGCGCGGACGACGCCACGTTCCAGGCCGTCGCCACCAAGGCCAAGCTGGGGTGCCCGGTGTCGAAGTTGCTGAAGGCGAACATCACGATGAGCGCGACGCTGGCAGCGTAACGGACCGCATCCGCACGGTCCACGACCGTGAGTGCGGCAGCGCACAGACACCTGCGTCACGGCGGACGTATGGTTCAGGTTCACGGGAAGAAAAACCGGGTTGCAGCGCGCGGAAACTACGGGCTATCGATGGCACGGATACCTGCAAGCGGCAAGTCTTCAACCTGGCGTTTCCGGCCTTGCACAAGGCTCCCGCAATCGTTTCTGAACCAAAGGGAAATATCATGTCCAAATTGATGATCGCAATGTTTGTCGCGGCCGGCCTCGGCTTCGCTGGCACCGCTGTGGCACAGACCTACGCGCCGAAGGCCACGATGGCTGCGCCCATGTCCACGGCGCCGATGTCGAAGGACGGTCTTGCCGCGGCCAAGAAAAATGCCGATGCCCAGTACAAGATCGACCGCGATGGCTGCGCGTCGTTGAGCGGCAACGCCAAGGACATCTGCGTCGCCGAAGCCAAGGGCAAGGATAACGTCGCCAAGGCCGATGCCGAAGCCGCCTACGCCAACACGCCCAAGGCGCGGGAACATTCGCGCATTGTGCGGGCCGAAGCCACGTACGCCGTTGCGGCCGAACGATGCGACGACTTCGCGGGCAACACCAAGGACGTCTGCGTGAAGGAAGGCAAGGCTGCACTCGTCAAGGGCAAGGCCGACGCCAAGGTTGACCGCGTCGTGGCCGACACGCGCAACGACGCAGCGGTGAAGCAGTCCGATGCCCGCGTCGAGGCCAGCGTCGAGAAGCGCGATGCGGACTACAAGGTGGCCATCGAGAAGTGCGATGCTCTCGCGGGTCCGGGCAAGGACGCGTGTGTCAGCAGCGCCAAGATGCAATACGGCAAGCAATGAGCCAGCCTTGATCATCGGTCGCCACGCGCGACCGGTCCTGTTTCAACGAGTTGGACTGTCCGGCCGGGGTGCATAGCGCCCCGGCCGTTTTTTCGTCCGGTTCCGCGCGCTGGCCGGGGATGGGCCTGCCGACCACGGCACCGTGCATTGCTTGCAGCGATAGTAAGATGACTGTGCAAGCATCCCGCGGTCCGATGGGCGGTCCGTCGTGTATGCCGTTCGACGAGGTGAAGTCACGTGCGCAAGGCCGACCCCCAAACCTGCCTGATCGTCATTTTCGGCGCGACCGGCGACCTGATGGACCGCAAGCTGCTGCCGGCGCTCTACCAGCTGATGAACGACCGCCTGCTGCCCGCGCGCTGCCACATCCTGGGCGTCGGTCGCGACGACACTATTTCCGACGCGCGCTTCCGGACGCACGCGCGGGTGGCGCTGGAAAAAGCGGGACTGGCGGACACGCAAAAACTGCGGCGCTGGTGCGATACCTGCCTGCACTTCCAGGGCCTCGGCGCGGGTACTGCCGCCGACTACGCGCGGCTCGGCGAGCGCATGGCGGAACTGGAACGCGCCCGCGGGTTGCCGGGCAATCGCATCCTGTACCTCGCGCTGCCGCCGGGTGCCTTTCCTGGGACCATAGAAGCGCTGGGGGAGGGCGGCCTCAATCGCAGCCGCGGGTGGACGCGCCTGGTGATCGAGAAGCCCTTTGGCCGCGACCTCGCCACGGCGCAGCAACTCAATGCACTCGTGCACCGTTACTTTGCGGAGGGGCAGGTCTACCGCATCGATCATTACCTCGGCAAGGAGTCGGTGCAGAACCTGCTCGCGTTCCGCTTCGGCAACGCGTTGTTCGAGTCGGCGTGGAATCGCGATCACATCAGGAGCGTGCAGATCACGGTGGCCGAGGACCTGGGCATCGAGCAGCGGGCGCGCTACTACGAGGACGCCGGCGCCCTGCGCGACATGGTGCAGAATCACCTGACGCAACTGCTGACGCTCACCGCCATGGAAGTGCCGGCGGCGTTCGAGGCCGACGCCATCCGCTTCGAAAAAGTGAAGGTGCTGCGCAACGTCGCGCCGATCCGCGACGACGCCGTGGTGTTTGGCCAGTACGAGCCGGGCAAGGTGAAGCGCAGGACCCTGGCCGGGTATCGGCAGGAGCAAGGGGTCGCGCCGCAGTCCGCGACCGAGACCTTCGTGGCGCTGCAACTCGAAATCGACAACTGGCGCTGGCAGGGCGTGCCGTTCTTTCTTTGCACCGGCAAACGTCTCGCCCGTCGGGTCACCGAGATCACGATCAATTTCCGCAGCCCGCCCGTGGCGCTGTTCCGCTCGCTGGATGGCTGCCCGACGCGCTCCAATGTTCTGGTGATCACGCTGCAGCCGGACGAGGGCTTCGACCTGTCGTTCGAGGTGAAAGCGCCGGGCGACCGGTTCACGCTGCACACACAACATATGGATTTCCGGTATGCCGAAGCCTTTGGCGAACCCCTGTCGGCCGGTTACGAAACGCTGTTGCGCGATGTCGTGGAGGGCGATCTCACGTTGTTCGTGCACGGCGACGAGGCGGAGGCCTCGTGGCGCCTCTTCACGCCGCTGCTGCACCGGCGCTGGCCGTTGCACGGTTACCCGGCCGGCAGCGCGGGTCCGGCCGCAGCCGCCGCATTGATGCGTCCCGCGACCTAGCGTCAGCGGGCGCCTTCCGCCGCGACGGGATCCGACATGGGTGCGCTATCGCACAGACTGCGCGCGGCGGTGCCGCTACATTGTCTGTGAGTCCATCCATGGAGACCGCAATGAACGCAATGAAGCTGGTGGGTATCGTGCTGATCGTCGGCGGCATCCTCGGCCTGGCCTATGGCGGCTTCAGCTACACGAAGGAGACGCATGAGACCACGATCGGGCCGCTTACCTTGTCGGTGACGGACAAGGAGACGGTCAATATTCCGATCTGGGCGGGCATCGCCGCCATCGTGGCCGGCGGCGTGCTGCTGGTCGTTGGCGGCAAGAGGGCTTGAACCTGCACCTCCGGTGCCACGCGAGTCAAGGCCGCGCGGCTTGCCGCAACTGAGGCGCGGGGACCCGGGTTGGCGCGGTGTCCTGCCGATACTGCACGTCAGATAGCAGGCGGCCGAGCTCCTTGCGGACGACCGCGTAGCACTCGCAGGCGTGCGCCTCGAGCCCGGGCCGCTTGAGCACCGAGATGTGGCCGCGGCGATAGCTGATGAGGCCGGCGCGCTGCAGGTTGCCGGCGGCTTCGGTGATGCCCTCCCGGCGCACGCCCAGAGCACTGGCGATCAGGTCCTGCGTCATCACCAACTCGTTCGATGGCAGGCGATCAAGCGTCAGCAACAACCAGCGGGACAACTGCTGCTCGATGGAGTGATGCCGGTTGCACGCGGCCGTCTGGCACATCTGCGTGACCAGCGCCTGCGTGTAGCGCAGCAGCATGCGCTGCATCAACCCGCCACGGTTGAATTCCTCCTTCAGCAATTTTCCCGGCAGCCGGTAGCCATGTCCAGCGGTCTGCACGACAGCCGAACTGGGCGTGGTGTCGCCGCCCATGAACAGGGCGATGCCCAGCATGCCCTCGTTGCCCACGCCCGCAATCTCGGCCGACAGCCCGGATTCGATGATGTAGAGCATCGACACGATGGCGGTGGTGGGAAAGTAGGCATGCCGCAACTGGCCGCCCGGCTCGTACAGGGTTTCGCCCAGCAGCAACGGCACCAGTTCAAGATGCGGCGCCAACCGTTCGAAGTCCGCGGTGGGCAGCGCGGCGAGCAGGTGATTCTGGTTGGGACTGTGCAATGTTGTCATGTCGGTCGCGCGCTAGGGGCTCGAGCCAAGTTCGACGCCGATACCCCGGTAGCCCTTGAAACGCCCGGAATGATCGAACATCGGTTCGCCGCTTACGCGAAACTGTTGCCGGGAGCCGTCGTCGTTCACGCGGCTGAACAGGAAATCGAGAAACGGCTCGCGCGCGGTGATCTTGGCGTGCAGCGCATAACGCTCCGCTTCGTTCCAGCCGGCCATGGTGTTGATGGAGCCTTCGCCCTCGAATCCGTCGACCCGTATCCCCAGCATTTCGAGCACAGGCCCGGAAACCTTGGTGAAGTTGCCGGTGGTGTCCTGCTCCCAATACCAATCGGACGCAAGTTCGGCCAGGCTCCTGAAGCGCGCCTCGCTTTCGCGCAATTCGGCAGTGCGTTCGAGCACCGTCTGTTCCAGGACTTCGTTGGCATTCTTCAGCGCCTTGTACAGCAGCCGCACTTCCAGCATGTTGTGGATGCGCGTCTTGACCTCGACCAGGTCGAACGGCTTGCTGATGAAGTCCTTGGCGCCGGACTGGAGCGCGCGCAGCTTGTGGCCGGGCTGCGCGGTCAGCACGATGACAGGCAGGTAGGTGTCGGCCGTGTTGGTCTTGAGGCCCGCCATCACCTGGAATCCGTCCATCACCGGCATCTGCAGGTCGAGCAGGATCAGGTCATAGCGATGCTTGCGATGCAGCGCGCAGACGTCCTGCGGACTCATCGTCGATGCCACCTGGGTGTAGCCCGCTTCGCGCAGCAACTCTTCGAGCAGACTGACGTTGGGCTCCTGGTCGTCGACGATCAGGATGCTGGCGTTGAGGATGTCCGTAGCGGCAATCATCACGCCGGTTTTCCGTTGTTATCGGCTGCCGGCTGTGTCTGTGCGAATTTCAATGCGACGTCCAGCGTCTCCATGAACTCGTTGACCTTGATGGGTTTGGTGAGATAGCGGAAGAAGCCCGCCTCCAGGCCAACCTTGATATCGCGCGGAATTGCATTGGCGGACAGCGCGATCACCGGGATATTGGCAGTTGCAGGGTCCGCGGCCAGCAGTTTCATGGCCCTGATGCCGCTGATGCCGGGCAGGTTGATGTCCATCAGGATCACGTCCGGCCTTTCCGCGCGGGCAATGGTGACCCCGCTGATGCCATCCAGCGCTGTCAGCATGCGCAGATCGGGTCGACGCGCGATGAGATCCTCGACCAGCATCAGGTTGGCGGGGTTGTCCTCGACATACAGCAGCGTGCGCACCAGTGCACCGGCGTCGACACGCGCCTCGACGATGGGGGCCGGCTCCGCGGCGTGCGACCGTGTTTCCGTCGTCAGGTCCATTTCGATCCAGAACACGCTGCCCACGCCAACGGTGCTTTCGACGCCGATGACACCGCCCATTCTCTCGATCAGGCGCTTGCACACCACGAGGCCGATGCCGGTGCCTTCCTCGACGGAGGCCTCCTGCCCGAGCCGATTGAATGGCTGGAAGAGCTGCCTGATCTGGTCGGGCGTCAGGCCGTCGCCGCTGTCGGTGACGCAGATGCGGATGCGCGCCGGCGGATGTTCGACGCAGTCCACGACGACCGTGCCACCGATCCGGTTGTACTTGATCGCATTGGAGAGCAGGTTGATCAGTACCTGCTTGACCCGGGTCCGGTCAGCCCTGACGAAGTAGGAATTGTCGAAATGAGGAAAGGACACGCTGATGTCGCGCTTGCGCGCCTGCGGCTCGATCATGGCCTGGCATTCGCGCACGACCTCACTCAGCGAGATCGGCTCGAGGGACAGCAGCAGCGTCCCGGATTCAATCTGCGCGAGGTCCAGAATTTCATTGATCAGTTCAAGCAGGTACCAGCCGGCCTTGAGGATCTGGTCGAGGCTTCGCTTCTGGGACGGGGTCGGCACCGGCGTCCCGGAATCCATCAGCTGTGCGAAGCCCAGGATGGCGGACAGCGGCGTGCGCAGCTCATGGCTCATGCTGGAGAGAAAATCCGATTTGGCGAGATTGGCGCTCTCGGCCACGGCCATGGCGCGTTGCAGGTCCACTTCGACCCGCTTGCGCACCGAATTGTCGGTGCCGATGAGGAGGTAGCCGATGATGACGTCCGCATCGTCGCGCAGCGCCGTGATCGAAACGATGGCGGGAAAGCGGCTGCCGTCCTTGCAGATGTACGTCAGTTCGTAGTTGTCCTCGATGCCGCGCGAAGCCTTGAACGCCAGCGCCTCGAAGCCGGGCGCAATGGCGGTCGCGAGTTCGGCGCTCAACGCCCGCGCGCGCGCGCTCACTTCCTCCGGGTCGTGGATGTCGCTGGGGTTGATCTTGTTGACGACCTCGTCCGCCTTGTAGCCCAGCATGCGCTCGGCACCGACGTTGAACAGCTGGATGATGCCTTTCTCGTCGGTGGCGATGATCGAGAAATTGGCGCTGGTCAGAATCGCATTCTGCAGGGCACCGGTCTTGAGCAGCGCGGCCTGGCGGCGCACTTCGGTGATGCGGGCGGTCTTGACGACGTCATCACCGGGGACGAACTCATTGCCGGATTCGGGCATGAACGACTTTCACGTGAAGCTTGCAGCGATCGGGAGACGGAATCCACAGCCTCGGGAATCGCAGCCATGGTTTTTCATCATCCCGGAATTCTTCCCGTGGGCTTGCGGCGCGTCTGTACGCAAACACACATAGCGGGGCACTGCAGGGGTCGGATCGAGCCGGTGGCGGCGGCGTTGCATGCCGCCCCGGGGCATGCCAAGGGCCGATGCATGCGCATCGGCCCTTGGTGATCCGCCCGCCCCTGATGGCGGGAAGCGGCTATCCCCTCGGCTTGCGGTCGTCCTCGCGCTTCTTCACGTCGTCATCCTTCTTTTTATCGTCCGGCTTGCCACCGCCGGGCTGCTGGTCGGGGCCACGCGGTGCCCTCGCTCCTGGCTGCTGCGGTGGCGCGG
>JANNYI010000215.1:0-1257 GCA_031410015.1 Betaproteobacteria bacterium
CCGCCGACACGCAGCGGCTGGCGCGCGCCTACGCCACGGAGCAGGTGGACAAGCAGCGCCAGCAGTTCATGCGCCTCGGCGTGCTGGGCGAGTGGGACAACCCGTACCTGACCATGGCCTACAAGAACGAGGCCGACGAGATCCGCACGCTGGGCAAGATTCTCGACAAGGGCTACGTGTATCGCGGCCTGAAGCCGGTGAACTGGTGCTTCGATTGCCAGAGCGCGCTGGCGGAAGCCGAAGTGGAATACGAGGATCGGGTCGATCTCGCGATCGATGTCGGATTCCCGTTGCGCGACAGCGAGCGCACGCGTTTGGCCGAAGCATTCGGCATGCCGGCGTTGCCCGACGGCCCGGCGTACGCGGTGATCTGGACCACGACACCGTGGACGATCCCGGCCAACCAGGCACTGAACGCGCATCCGGATTTCATCTACGCGCTGGTATCCACACCGAACGGCACGCTGCTGCTGGCGGAATCGCTGGTGGAGGCCTGCCTGCAACGCTACGGCCTTGCCGGCCAGGTGATCGCCACGACCACGGGCGAGAAACTGGAGCGTATCGAATTCGTCCATCCGTTCTACGACCGCGCCTCGCCCATCTACCTCGGCGACTACGTGACGCTCGACCAGGGAACTGGGCTCGTGCATTCGTCACCCGCCTACGGCGTGGAGGATTTCCAGTCGTGTCGCCGGTATGGCATGAAGGACGACGACATGCTGAATCCGGTGCAGGGCGATGGCCGCTATGCGGAAAGCCTGCCGTTCTTCGGCGGCATGAAGATCTGGGACGCCAATCCCAAGGTCGTCGACAAGCTGCGCGAAGTGGGCGCGCTGCTGCACGCCACCAAGTTCAGCCACAGCTACATGCATTGCTGGCGCCACAAGACGCCGATCATCTACCGCGCGACCACGCAGTGGTTTGCCGGGATGGAGGGCACGCCGGGCTTCAATGGTCACAAGCCAGCCGAGTCGCTGCGGGCGACGGCGCTGCGCGGCATCGAGGCCACGACGTTCTACCCGGCGTGGGGCAAGGCGCGGCTGCACGGCATGATCGCGCACCGTCCCGACTGGACGCTGTCGCGGCAGCGGCAATGGGGCGTGCCAATGGCGTTCTTCGTGCATCGCGAAACGGGCGTATTGCATCCGCGTACGAGCGAACTGTTGGAAGCTGTCGCCACGCGTGTAGAGCAGGGCGGTATCGAAGCGTGGCAAACGCTTGACCCAGTTGAGCTGCTCGGCGATGAGGCAAAGGATT
>JANNYI010000216.1:0-1126 GCA_031410015.1 Betaproteobacteria bacterium
GCACGGCCAGCCCGAGGTTGACGGCGCCCGCGACGAGACCCTTCAGGCACGCAATCATCAACGCATCGCTGGCGGCAACCTTGCGCGTGAGATTGTTGTCGATGGCCCAGCACAGGCACGCGACGACCACCAGCAGCAGACCCAGCGAGGGCTCGGCTTGCGCGGCCGGACTCCACGCCAGCACCAGGCCGCCGCCGATGATGGCGGCCATCCCCAGCATCACGCGCCGATCGAAATTCTCGCGGAACACGAACCACGCCAGCAGCGCGGTGAACACGCCTTCGAAATTGAGCAGCAACGATGCCGTCGATGCGGTGCTCGTCGCCAGGCCGGCCATCAGTGCAACCGGCCCCGCGATGCCGCCGAAGAGGATCGCCGCCAGCAACCAGGGCCATTCACCGCGTTGCGGCAGGACGATGTCGCGGCCATCCGATGAGCTCAGGCGGCGAACGGCCATGACCAGCAGCAGGCCCAGCCCCGATCCGGCGTAGAGCAATCCGGCGAGCAGTACCGGCGACACCGTCCCCACCAACACCTTGGCGAGCGGCGTGCTGAGGCCGAAGAGCGCGGCCGATGCGAGCGCGGCGATTACTCCGTAAGCCATGGCGTTGCCTTCGTGATGACGGCGCGAGTCCTGATTGTGCTACCTGCGGCGGCGTTCGCATAGGGACCGGCGCATCGTCCGGACGTCTGTCCCTGCGGTGGATCGGCTAGCATGCGGCTTCCGCTTCGATCAGGAGACTTCCCATGTCGGCGCTGACCAGTTTTCCCGTCCCGCGAAGGCCGATTCGCCGCAGCGCGCCATCTGCTGGTGGTCGCGTGCGCGGTGCTGCTCACCGCCTGCGCGGGTATGGCCCCGCGCGACCCGTTGCCGTCGTGGAACGAGGGCCCGGCCAAGGCGGCCATCCTGAAGATCGTCGCCGACACGACGAAGGAAGGCGCGTCGAGCTTCGTCCCACCCGCCGAGCGCATCGCCACCTTCGACAACGACGGCACGCTGTGGACCGAGCACCCGATCTATGTCGAGGTGCAGTACACACTGGGCCGGATCAGGGAACTGGCGCCGCAGCATCCGGAGTGGAAGACGCAGCAGCCCTTTGCCGCGGTCGTCAACGGCGATCGCGCC
>JANNYI010000217.1:0-6022 GCA_031410015.1 Betaproteobacteria bacterium
GGTTTTCGGCTTCGGCATGGCTTTTCCCCCCAAATTTTGTACATCCACCGGTAGGCGAGGCTTCCGCCTCGCGGATTGGGGTCCGCGGCCCCGGGCGCGTGGCTTAAGCCTCGCCTACAGGATGCAACACCATGCACCGACCGCGCGAACGCGAGAGTCTGCCTCCGCCAATTCACCACGGCAAGTGTAGGGTTGATCTTGCGGCGATTGCCTGTAATCCTCTATGGCTCTTTCCGGTCCCCACAACAGGAGTTTTCATGACGATCAAAGTCGGCGACAGGCTGCCCGCGGGCACGATGAAGGAATTCGTCGAAGTCGAGGGCAACGGGTGCAGCGTCGGCCCCAACGACTTCCAGATGCAGGACCTCGCCAAGGGCAGGAAGGTCGTGATCTTCGGCCTGCCCGGTGCGTTCACACCCACGTGCTCGGCCAAGCACGTGCCGTCCTACATCGCCAACTACGACAAGCTGAAGGCGAAGGGCGTCGACGACATCATCTGCATGTCGGTCAACGATGCGTTCGTGATGGGCGCCTGGGCGCGCGACCAGAAGGCCGGCGGCAAGGTGCGGATGATGGGCGACGGCAGCGCCGATTTCACCAAGGCGCTCGGCCTCGAGTTGGATCTGGTGGCGAAGGGGATGGGCGTGCGGTGCCAGCGCTTCTCGATGCTGGTGGAAGACGGCGTCGTGAAGACGCTCAACATCGAGGGCCCCGGCAAGTTCGAAGTATCCGACGGCGATACGATGCTGAAGCAAGTGGGCTGATCCGGAATCACGACCTACGCGCAACGGCGGCCCGCAAGGCCGCCGTTGCCGTTTGTGCCACGACACCTGCATCCGTGGGCGAGGCTTCGGCCTCGCGGGTTCAATGCGGCACCGTCCAAGCGAGGCTGAAGCCTCGCCTGCGGAGCAACGGTCGATTCGACCGGCGCCGGCTAGAAATACACCTTGCGGATCGTCCCCACGTCGCGCGGCAGCCGCTCCGGGCACTTGAAGACGAGCAGGTAGCGGTACCAGAGCGGTTGCGTCTCGCGTGCGTCCACCAGCCCGTGCATCTGCTGCCACGGCCGGTTGGGATGCCGGTGATGCGCGAGGTTGTAGTTGAAGTTGAGGAACAGCAGGCGCACCAGCACGGGCGCGCGCAGGTCGTAGGCGCCCTCGATGCGGTCGAGCGGCGTGCGCATGTGATACACCCACTGCAGCGACGACCACGAGAACGCAAACGCCGCGTAGAGCGCCGCCACCACGCGCCAGTCCCAGTCGAGCAGCACCCAGGCCGTGACCCACACGGTCACGCCCAGCGCAGCCTCGATGCGCACCCACATCCAGTCGGCGCGCGAGAACTCGGCAAACGAGAGGGAGTAACCGTTCATCGACTTCGCCGGCCGGTTGAGCAGATACGCGTAGCGATAGGGCACGAACGGCAACACGACCGCCGCGGCAAACGAGCCCAGCCAGATACCGCCCAGGATCGCGAAGTAATAGGCGAGGATCTTCCGCGTGGGGCTCTCGTCCGGAAAGATATACTCGGCCACTTCGGCCCGCGACCGGTTGCGGACGTGGTGGCCTTCATGATTGATCCGGAACAGCGTGTAGACGGTGCCGAAAATGGCCGCGGTGAAGATGCCCAGCGCCCGGTTCACGGCCGGCGACGGGTGGCCGTGCCGATGCATGCATTCGTGCATCAGCGAAAACACGCCCTGCATCATCAGCACGAACAACACGCCCAGCGGGATCTTCCACCAGAGACTGCCCGGCGCGCCAAGCGCGGTGATGATCGCGGCCCACGCCACGAACTGTGCGACGCCGATCGCCACGTTCATCGTTCCGTAGCGCGGACTCACCACGAGGGCAGAGCGGGCAAGCATGGATGCACGAACCTCCTGCCGCGACTGCGCGGCGCCACGACTGCCGCCGCCATGACTCCGGCGGCGGCCTGGACGCCGCATGGATTCGCGGACTGTCGCCGATTCTACCCGGCGACACCACCCATTGCCTGCGGCGCGCGCGGCGACGCCACTGCGTCCTTCATCGCCGCCTGGGATGCGTTGTCGCTTCCGCCGGAGCGCGCGGCGCGCTTCGACGCGGACGTCACCTTCGTCTTCGTGCGCGGGCTCTTCGGCCGCTTCATCCCCGGTCACTTCGCAGCGCCATTGCGCGCGCTGCGCGACGCGGGCGGCCACGCCTTCATTGCGCGCAGCCGCGCGGCCGGCACCATCGCCGGCAACGCCCGGATGCTGGCGGCCGACATCCTGCGGCGCGCGCCGGGGCACGGGCGCCTCGTCTTCCTGTGCCACAGCAAGGGCGGGCTCGACCTGCTCGAAGCGTTGCGCCAGACGCCGGACCTCAGGCGCCGGGCCGCCGCGGTGGTGCTGTGCCAATCGCCGCGCGATGGCTGCGCCGTGCTGGAAAGCGTGCTGCTGGGCGACCATCGCGAGTCGTTGCACGGGTTCGCGGAGCGCGCCAGCGAGGCCGCCGCGCGCGCCGCGATCGTCGCGTCGGGATCGCGCCCGGGTTGCCTCGAACTTACCGGTACGGCGCTGGCGGCGCGCATCGACGGCCTCGACGCCGTGGCCGCCTCGCTGCCCACGCTCGCGGTGGCGTCGTGGTCGGTGGAGCCGTCGGCCTGGCTCGATTCGCAGCACGCGCGGCTGGGCGCGATCCGGCCGCAGTGCGCGCACGACGGCCTCTTCTACCTGGAGGACCTCGTGTGGCCCGCGGCCCGGACGGTGCTGCTGCCGCGCATCGACCATTCGCAGCCGTGCGTGGGGGGATTGGAATTCCCCCACGCGCGCTTCTGGCACGCGCTGGCCACGGTGGCGGTGGCGGAGGCAGCGAAGTGAGCGCCGGTCGGAGGGATCCTGTCCGCGCCCCGATCACGCGCGCAAAGACCGATGGTGCCGCGGCACCGGCGCGATTCCCGCTGTTCTTTCACGCGCTCCACGCGGTGGAGCGCGTGTTCGTGCGTTTCTCGGTGCACGGCGCAGCGGAAATGCACCGCAACGCCGACTTCCCGTGGGTGCCGGCGCTGGAGGCCGCGTGGCCGGCGATCTGCGCCGAACTCGACGCCGTGATGCAGCGCGACGAGCCCATTCCGCCGTTCCAGGCGATCTCGCCGGAGCAGGCGGCCATCACGCAGGACGAGCGCTGGCGCACCTACGTGCTCTACGCCTACGGCGCCAGGGCCACGCGCAACTGCCGCGAATGCCCGGCCACCGCGGCCGCGGTGGAGTGCATTCCCGGCATGAAGAGCGCGCTGTTTTCGATCCTGGCGCCGGGCAAGCACATCCCGCCGCACCGCGGACCGTACAAGGGACTGCTGCGCTGCCACCTCGGCCTGCGCATTCCCGGCCCGCCAGGCGCGGCGCGCCTGCGGGTGGGGGCCACGCTCGCCACGTGGGCGGAAGGCCGGGCGCTGATCTTCGACGACACGCTGGAGCACGAAGTCTGGAACGACAGCACCGAGGACCGCGTGGTGCTCTTCATCGACTTCCTGCGGCCGATGCGGCCGCCGATGGACTGGATCAACGACCGCATCCTGAAGTGGATCGTCGGCTCGCCGTTCGGCCGTGCCAACATCGCCCGCTTCAAGGCGTGGTATCGCGCGCGGGGCATCGATGCCGACGTCTAGGCGCACGGCGGCCGGCCTCACGTTGCCGGTGTTGCCCTCCGTCGGCTGGAAATACGCCGCGGGCGTCGCGGTCGCGCTGTGCGCGGCCGTGCTGTACCTCGTGCCCAACCGGTTGGTGGTCGAGCATGCCGTCGCGCTGCCGCTGACGAGTGCCGAGCGGCTGCTGCCGTTCTGGCCCTGGACCGGCTGGATCTACAACGCGATCTACCTATTCCTGCTCGTGTCCTTCGCGGGCATGCGCGATCTTGCGGTCGCGAGCCGGTTTCTCTACGCGTGCCTGTTCACGCAGGCTGTCGCGGCCGCCGTATTCGTCGCTTATCCAACGGTGTATCCGCGCGACCTGTTTCCGCTGCCGGCCGGCGCGGGCGTCGGCGAGGCGGCGCTCGTGGAACTCGTCCGCGGGATCGACCGGCCTGTGAACTGCTTTCCAAGCCTGCACGTCAGCACCTGCGTGCTGTGTCTCGCCGCGTATGCGCACGAACCCCTGCGCCGCTACCAGCCCGTGGCCCTTGCCGTCGCGCTGCTGCTGGTGGCCAGCACGCTCACGTTCAAGCAGCACTACGCCATCGATCTGGCGGGCGGCGCCGCGCTAGGCCTCGCGGGGTACGGGATCTTCTTCCGCTGGTCGCGCATCCGGCTGGCGGAGCGCCGCTGATCCCTGCGCGACGTGCCACCGCTGCAATGCGGGCAGGCACTGGAGCGCCGCCTGTGGGTACAGATGATGCACGACGTGGAAGCCGATGTTGCGGGGGAACAGGAAGAGCTTTCCGGGCGCGCCCCAGTCGTGCGTGACCGTGGTGGCGATCACGGTGGCCGGACGGCGGTCCGTGCAGCGCACGTGAATGTGCTCGATGATCACTCGATTGACGTTGAAGGCGCCGGCCAATACCAGCGGCACGAGGTAGCCCCAGCCAACGACCGCCGGGAAGTACCAGGCTGCCACGAACACGACGGTGAAGAACGCCGCCTGCTTCGGCTCCTCGCGCAGGCACGCGCGCACCTCCGCGCTGTCCGCCACGTCGGCGTCCGAGCGATCCTGCAGGAAGTAGCGCGCGTACGCCGGCCGCAGCGCGGGACGCATCAACGCGATGGTGCCGACGTAGCCGCGTGCGATCCATACCGGCACCAGCAACAGCCCGCGCAACCGGTAGAGCAGCCGCAGCGTGGCGTTGGTGGACACGCCTTCCTTGAAGTAGGGATCCTCCGCCATGCCGCTCGCGCGATGATGGCGCAGATGGTGGTAGCGCATGGCCTCCATCGTGGTGGCGATCGGGTAGGCCGCCAGGAGTTGCAGCAGCCACAGCCTGTCGGCGTGCGCGCGCCGGCCCATGTGACACGCATCGTGCAGGACCACGCCCAGCGCGTGCAGCCGGCCGGCGACGACGAGGAGTCCCAGCGGGTAGAGCCAGGCCGGTCCGTGCCACAGCGCAAGCCATGTCGCGGCGATCGCCAGCCAGTCGCCCGCGGCGTAGCGCAACAGCCGGGGAAGTTCGGCGCGGACGAGCGGCGCCGCGGCGGCCCGCGCCGGGCCGTCGGCGTGGGTCAGTGCCGGCATCGCGTGGCGACCATGCATCCGCAACCGCGCGCGGCGATCATTGATACCATGGTCGCAAGCCCATGATGCCCGACGATGGACAGCCCGCCGACGTGCGCGGCCCCTTCCCCACGACCGTGCGCACGCAGCCGCCCGCCGGGAGCGCGCCGGCGCCGTATTGGCAGATTGCGTGCCGGTCGCGCGATCTGCGGGGCACGCCGCGCGCGGTGATCCTCGGCGGCCGGCCGCTGGTGCTGTTTCGCGACGCGCAGCGCGCGCCCGTGGCACTGGAGGATCGCTGCGCGCACCGCAATGCGCCGCTGTCGAGCGGGCGCGTATGCGGGGGCCGGCTGCAGTGTCGCTACCATGGGTGGGAATACGATGCGGCGGGGCGCGTGGCGCACATTCCGGCCCTTCCCGATGCGGTTGCGCCGGCGGATGCGCCGCGCATCGCCGGATATTACACGCGCGAACAGGACGGCTTTGTCTGGGTCGCGGGCGGCGTCGCGCTGCCGGCCGCGGACCCGTATCGCTTTCCCCATCTGGGTGAACGCGGCTGGACCAGCTTCGTGATGCAGACGCGCTTTCGCGGCACCGTCGAGGCGTGCCTCGAAAATTTCCTCGACTGCCCGCACGCGACATTCGTGCATCGCTACTGGTTTCGTTCTCCCACAGCTTCCCCTGTTCAGGTTGAAGTGCGTCATCTGCCTGATGGTGCAGAGGCCGAATATTTTGAGGAGCCGCGAAAGCGCAGCCTGGTTTGGGCACTGCTTTCACCGCGGAAAGGTGCGATGCGCCATGTGGACCGGTTCATTGCACCTGCGACGAGCCGCGTCAGCTATGAATTCCCCTCCGGGT
>JANNYI010000218.1:0-4308 GCA_031410015.1 Betaproteobacteria bacterium
GTCCTCGGCGCGCTGACGCTCACCTGGCTGGTGGGCCTCGACAACGACGTCTACTTCCAGGTGGGACTGGTCACGCTCGTCGGGCTCTCCGCCAAGAATGCGATCCTGATCTGCGAATTCGCGATCGAGAAGGTGCACGCCGGCATGTCGGCCCGCGAGGCGGCCATCGAGGCTGCCGGCCAGCGCTTGCGCGCGATCGTGATGACGTCGCTGGCCTTCGGCCTCGGATGTGTGCCGCTGGCCATCGCGAGCGGACCGGGCGCCAACAGCCTGCGCGCGATCGGCACCGGCGTCATCGGCGGCATCCTCGCGTCGATGATCATCGGGGTGCTGTTCGCGCCGTTCTTCTTCTTCATGCTCGAATCGCTGTCGCAGAAGGTGGCGCGCAAGAATACGCCGCCCGTGGCAGCGCCGGTGGACACGCAATGAGCGCGCGCCGTCTGACGACGTTGGCGCTGGCCGCCATGCTTGCGGGCTGCACCGTCGGCCCCGACTTCACGAAGCCGGTGGTGGACACGCCGCCGGCGTGGCGCATCGACTATCCGCAGGCCGCCGATGTTGCCAATACGCGCTGGTGGGAGCAGTTCGGCGATCCGGTGCTGACGGAGCTCATCGACACGGCGCTGCGCGAGAATCGCGACCTCGTGATCGCGGCGGCGCGTGTGGACGCCTACATCGGCACGCTTGATACCACGCGGGCGAAGTTGTATCCGCAGGCCGACTACAACCTCGATGCCAGCCGCAATCGCGCCACGGCGGCGGGCGCATCCGCGCCGCCCGAGGGCATCGATCGGTACGCCCCGGGGTACGCCTCGGTGTACTCCTCGCAATACCAGGGCGTGCTTGGCGCCAAGTGGCAGCTCGACCTCTTTGGCCGCGTGCGCCGCCAGACCGAGTCCGCGCAGGCCCGGGTCTACGCCACCGAGCAGGGGCGCCGCGGGGTGGTGTTGTCCGTCGTTAGCGGTGTCGCCGCCAGCTACGTGGCGTTGCGCTCGCTCGACAAGCAACTCGAGATTGCGCAGCAGACGGCGAAGAACTATGCCGAAACGCAGCGCATCTTCGATCTGCGCTACAAAGGCGGCGTGGTGTCGAAGGTGGAACTGACGCAGAACCAGTCGGCGTACCAGCAGGCGCTGGCCGCCATCCCGGCGCTCGAGCAGCAGATCGCCGCGCAGGAAAACCTGATCGCGGTGCTGCTGGGGCGCAATCCGTTCCCGATCCCGCGCGGACGGCCGCTCGGTGACCTGGCCGCCCCCGAATTGCCGGGCAACCTGCCGGCGTCGCTGCTGGAGCGGCGTCCCGACATCCTGCAGGCCGAGCAGAACCTGATCGCCGCCAACGCCGACATCGGCGCGGCCAAGGCGCTGTACTACCCGCAGTTCAACCTCACCGCCAACTACGGCTCCATCAGCGCTGCGTTCAGCAACTTCCTGACCGGCCCGGCCGCCGTATGGTTGCTCGCCGCCAACATCACCGGACCGCTCTTCACCGCGGGCTCGATCGCGGGCCAGGTCACCACCGCCGAGGCCCAGACCCAGGAGGCGCTGGGCGATTACCAGAAGACGGTGCTGGTGGCCTTCCGTGAAGCCAACGATGCGCTCGTGGGCACGGTGAAGAAGCGCGAGGAGAATGCGGCGCAGGCGCTGCGCGTGGCGGCCTTGCGCGAAACCGCGCGGCTCACCCGGCTGCGCTTCAACTACGGCTATGCGGGCTTCTTCGAAGTGCTGTACGCGGAGAACGAATTGTTCGCCGGAGAGCTTGCGGCGGTGCGCACCAACGCCGACCGGTACACGCAGATCATTGCCGTGTACAAGGCCGTCGGCGGCGGCTGGATCGACCTGGCCGACCAGGGCACGACGGCCGGCCGCCTCCCGCCGCTGCCCGAGCGCGCAGCGCAACAGCCGCTGTTCTGAGTAACGCTCGCGTGCGACTACGCACGCAGCGCAGCACTGTCACCTGCGTTAGACAAACGGTGGCATCTGGGGTAAAAAAGCGGCGGGGCTGACCTCCCTGCGGCCGCTGTGCTGCGCCCGCCAGCCAGCTGGTCCATGCATGCACATCATTCCCGGAATGCTCAACCATGATTGAAATGCCTGCCCGGTTAGCGCGCACGGGTCGCGCCATTGCCGTTGCCAGCATCGTTGCGGCTGCGGCGCTCCTGCAGGGCTGCGGCAAGGACGCGCCGAAGGCCGCGGAGAAGCCGCCCGTTGCAGTGACCGTGCTCACCGTGGAGCGCAAGGACGTTCCCGCCGCGGCCGTCTACGTCGCGCAGGCGCAGAGTTCGCAGGCGGTGAACATCCAGGCCCGCGTGTCGGGCTTTCTCGACAAGCGCGTGTACCTCGAAGGCTCGGTGGTCAAGGCCGGCCAGGTCCTGTTCCAGATGGACAAGAAGCCCTTCCAGGCGCAGGTGGACGCGCAGCAGGCGGCCATGCAGCGCAACCAGGCGTCGCTGCAGGTCGCCACGCAGAACCTCGCGCGCACCAAGCCGCTGGCTGCGCTCAACGCACTGTCGCAGAAGGATCTCGACGACGCGCAGGGCCAGTACGAGCAGGCCGCCGCGGCCGTCGAGCAGTCGAAGGCGCAGCTCGAGGAGGCGAAGCTCAATCTCTCCTACACGACGATCAGCTCGCCGGTGGATGGCGTCAGCAGCTTCGCCATCGTCGCCGACGGCACTTACCTGAGCCCCACCAATGCGCAACTGACGACGGTGTCGGTGCTCTCGCCGATGTGGATCAACTTCAGCATTTCCGAGAACGAGATGCAGCGGATTCGCAACGACGTGAAGAGCGGGCGGTTGCGGTTGCCGGAGGGGGGTCGCATCGTCGTGCGGATCGAGTTGGTCGACGGCACGCTGTTTCCGGATTCCGGCACGATCACGTTCACCGACCCCTCCTACAACTCCACTACCGGCACGTTCCTGCTGCGTGCCACCGTTCCCAACAAGGCCGGGCTGCTGCGGCCCAACCAGTACGTGCGCACGCGGCTCTACGGCGCCATCTGGCCCGGTGCCATCGTGGTGCCGCAGCGCGCCGTGCAGCAAAGTGCGAAGGGTCACTTCGTCTGGGTGGTGAACAAGCAGAGCAAGGCCGAGATGCGACCCGTGACGGTCGGCGAATGGTACGGCGAAGGCTGGCTGATCGCGGAGGGTCTCGCGCCCGGCGAGCAAGTGGTCGTGGACGGCGGCGTGCGCCTGGCGGATGGCGCGGCAGTGAAAGCCGCGGCCTATGTGCCGCCACCGCCGGCCGCGCCTGTCGTGGCGCCACCCGCGACCGCCATGACGCCCGCCGAGATCAAGGGTGCAGCCGCGGCCGCGAAGCTGCGGCCGAACCCTTAAGCGCCCCGCCGCGCCATGTTCTCCCGTTTCTTCATCGATCGGCCGATCTTCGCGGCCGTGGTCGCGATCATCATCGCGCTGGCCGGCCTGGTGGCGGTGACGCAGTTGCCGGTGCAGCAGTACCCCAACATCACGCCGGTGCAGATCACCGTGCAGGCCACCTATCCGGGGGCCGACTCGAAGACGCTCGCCGATTCGGTGGCCTCGCCCATCGAGCAGCAGATCAACGGCGTCGACAACATGCTGTACATGTCGTCGATCAGCTCCTCCACCGGGCAGCTGACGATGACCGTGTACTTCTCCCTCGACACGGACCCCGACATCGCGCAGGTACAGGTGCAGAACCGCGTGAACCTCGCGCTGCCGCAATTGCCCTCTGCCGTGGTGCAGCAGGGCGTGAACGTGCAGAAGAAGTCGTCGTCGATCATGATGCTGATCGCCGTCTTCGCGAAGAACGAGCGCTACAGCGCCAACTACGTCGCCAACTACGCCAACGTGTACGTGCTCGACGCGCTGAAGCGCGTGAACGGCGCGGGCCAGGCGCAGATCATGGGCGTGCCCGACCAGGCGATGCGCATCTGGATGAATCCCGACCGGATGACGTCGCTTTCCATCACCACGTCGGATATCGCCAACGCGATCAACCAGCAGAACCAGCTCTTCGGCGCGGGCCAGATCGGCCAGCAGCCCAATGCCGGGCCGGTCGAGCTCACGTTTCCGGTGGTCACGCAGCCGCAGTACACGGAGCCGAAGCAATACGAGAACATCATCCTGCGCGCCAGCCAGGACGGCAGCGCGATCGTGCGTCTGGGCGACGTGGCGCGCGCCGAGGTCGGCCTGCGCCAGTACATCGTCGACAGCAAGATGAACGGTGTCCCCGCCACGTTCATCGCGGTCTACCAGCAGCCTGGCGCGAACGGCCTCCAGGTGTCGAAGGCCGTGCGCGAGACGATGGAGCAGATGAAATCGCGCTT
>JANNYI010000219.1:0-7132 GCA_031410015.1 Betaproteobacteria bacterium
TCGCCACGGTCGAGAAGATCTGGGCGGACAAGATCAGCAACTCCAAGGCGCTGAAGGACTACGCAACGAGCCGCGGCGCGCAGTTTGCGCCGGCCGCCGGCGCCGACGCGATGAAAGCGGTGATGCCCGCGGTGCAGGTCAATGCCTGGCAGGCCTTCGACGGCGGCAAGGCCAAGGTTTCGCCGGATACGCTGGGCATCGCCAAGCCGTAGTCGACGTCCCGTTGCACTCACCTCCCGGTTCGCACGCGCGAACCGGGACTGGTTCACCCTCACTTCGCTCCGACGCCGCGCATGCACGCATCCCCCTACCCCGTCAGTCCGCGCACCGACCTGCGCACGGCCTTCTTCTGGATCGCGCTCGGCGCCTGCATCGTCTTCGCGTCGTGGCAGATGGACCGCTTCGAGCAGCAGGGCGCATCGCTCTACACGGCGCCGGGATTGTGGCCCGGCATCATCGGGCTGTTGCTCGCAGTGCTCGGCGGCGTACTGGCGTGGCGCTCGTTCGAACGCGCGCGTGAAACCGACTGGACCGCAGCGGAGCCGGACGACACGGTGCTGGTGCCCGCGTCGCGATTCCGCCTCGCCACAGCGATGTTCTTCACCTATGCGCTCCTGCTGGTCGGTCGCGGACTGCCGTTCTGGCTCGGCACCGCGGTCTTTGTCACTGCGTTCGTCTATACGTTCCGGCGCGCTGACCGCGTTGCCGAAGGCACGCCCGTGCAGACGCGCAAGGACGCGGTGCTGGCGATCATCTGCGGCATCTCCACCGCAGTGATCGTGTCGCAGGTATTCGAAAAACTCTTCTACGTGCGCCTGCCCTAGGCCCCCATGTTCGACGGACTGATCGCCTTCGGCCACTCGCTTGGCTCGTTTCTCGATCCGCTCTCGCTGGGACTGATCCTGCTGTCGTCCCTGGCCGGCGTGATCATCGGCGCGCTGCCGGGGCTGACGGCCACGATGGGCGTGGCGCTGATGACCACGCTGACGATCAAGATGCCGTCGAACCAGGCGCTGCTGGTGCTGATCTGCACGTACGTCGGCGCCATCTACGGCGGCTCGCGTTCGGCCATCCTGCTCAACATCCCCGGCACGCCGGCATCGGCCGCGTCGTGCCTCGACGGCCACGCACTCGCCAAGCAGGGACTCGCCGGCCGCGCGATGGGCATTGCCACGTCGGGCTCGGTGCTGGGCACGCTGATCGGGATGTTCTTCCTCGCGCTGTTCACACCCATTCTCGGCGGACTCGCGCTGAAGTTCGGGGCCTTCGAATTTTTCTGGCTTGCCGTATTCGGTGTTGTCATCGCCGGCACGCTGACCGGCGGTGATCCGTTGAAGGGCTGGATAGCAGGCCTGATCGGCATCTTCAGCGCCGCGGTCGGGCAGGAGGCAATCTATGCGTTCGACCGTTTCTCGTTCGGCAGCCGCGATCTCGCCGGCGGCTTCAATCTCGTGCCCGCGCTGGTGGGCGCCTTCGGCTTTGCGGAACTGCTGGTGGCCGTGCGCGAAAAATCCTTCCCGGTGAAGATCAATCCATTCGATTCGGTGATCCCGAAGCTGAAGGATGTCACTGCGCACTGGCGCACGATCGTGCGCTCGGGTCTCATTGGCACGTTCATCGGCATCCTGCCCGGCGTAGGCGAGGACGTGGCCGCATGGTCGTCATACGCCGCCGCCAAGCGCGCCAGCAAGGAACCGGAGAAGTTCGGCAAGGGCTCGATCGACGGCCTGATGGCCGCTGAGACCGGCGACAACGCCTGCGTGCCGGGCGCGATCATTCCAGTGCTCACACTGGGCATTCCGGGTTCCGCGCCCGCGGCCGTGCTGATGGCGGCGATGCTGATCCACGGCGTGCGCCCCGGGCCGATGATCATGATCGAGTCGCCCACCTTCGTGTACGACGTCGTGGCGATGATGATGTACGCCACGCTGGGCATCCTGCTGTACGGCCTCACGCTGACCAACCTGCTGATCAAGGTGCTGATGGTGCCGAAGCCCGTGATCCTGCCCATCATCTTCGTGCTGTGCGTCGTGGGCTCGTTCGCAATCTCGCAGCGTCTCTTCGATGTTTGGGTGATGCTGGGCTTCGGCGTCGTGGGCTTCATCATCCGCCGCCTCGACTACCCGGTGGCGCCCCTGGTGCTGGGCATGGTTCTGGGCGACCTGATGGAAAAAGGTCTGCGCCGCGGCCTCGTGCTGTCCGACGGCAGCCTCGAGCCGTTCTTCACGCGCCCGATCTCGGCCGTGCTGTGGGTGACGATCGTGGTGGTCGTCGTGCTGAAGATACCGGCGGTGCAGCGCCACTTTGCGCGGCGGAAGCTCGCGCGCGCTGCCTGACCCGTTGCCGAGGAGTTGCCGATGAACACGCTGCGTCGCCGAGTGCTCTCCACGCTGGCCATCGTTGCCTTGGCGGCCGCCACGCAGGCGCACGCCGCCTGGCCCGACAAGCCGGTGCGCCTCGTGATTCCGTTTCCGCCGGGCGGCCCCACCGACGCGCTCGGGCGTCAACTGGCACAGGCACTGTCGACCTCGCTGGGACAAAGCGTCGTGGTGGACAACAAGGCCGGCGGCAACAGTGCGATCGGCAGCGATCTCGTATCGAAGGCGCCGGCGGACGGCTACACGCTGCTGTTCAACGCATCGCTCTTCGCCACCAATCCGCATCTCGTGAAGTTGCCCTACGACATTCACAGGGACTTCACGCCGATCGCGCTGGTGGCCAAGGCGCCGCTCCTGATCGTCGTCAACAACGACCTGCCGGCGAAGACGGTGGCCGATTTGATCGCGTATGCCAAAGCCAATCCGGGCAAGTTGAATTTCGGCATCGGCAGCAACGGGTCCGCGGGACACCTCGCGCAGGAACTGCTGCGCAGCAACGCCGGCGTCGAGATCCAGATGATTCCGTACAAGGGTTCCACGCCCGCGTATGCCGACCTGCTGGGCGGCCGGTTGCAGGGCTTCACCGATCCCGTGCTGGGCGCCATCGGCCAGGTGCAGGGCGGCAAGGTACGCGCGCTTGCGGTCACGTCGGCGAAGCGCCTGTCCGCGTTGCCCGATGTGCCCACGGTGGCGGAGTCGGGGATGGCGGGCTTCGAGTATCACTCGTGGTACGGCCTGTGGGGTCCGCCGGGACTGCCCGCGGAAGTCGTCCAGAAACTCAACGCCGATGTGAACCGTTGGCTGCAGCAGCCCGATGTGCGCGTGCAGTTCGACAAGCTGGGCTACGAGGTGCAGCCGGGCACGCCTGCGGATTTTGCGACGTTCGTGCGCGACATGTCCGCCCGCGATGCGAAGATCATCAAAGATGCCGGGATCAAGGCCGAATGAGCGCGGGGGCCGAGGCGAAGCCGAGGGAGGCGCGCAGCGCGCGTCCCCGCGCGATTGAGGGCGGCCGACACATTGGATTCCGCAATGCAAAGTGTTCCAATGAGGCCGCAGAATGACGATGGACGCACAGTGACAGGCGCCACGCATCCGGTCGGCGTGATCGGCATCGGGCTCGTCGGGCTCGCGCTCGTCGAGCGGCTGCGCGCCGCGCGCGTCAAGGTGATCGGGTACGACATCGATCCCGTCCGGCGCGAACTGCTGGTGGCCGCGCACGGCGCGGCGGCGGCCAGCGCCGCCGACGTCTTCGCGGCGTGCGACAACGTGCTGCTGGCGCTCTTCGACGGCTCGCAGACCAGTGCGCTGATCCGCGACGCGCTGCCGACCCTGCGCGCCGGCACGCGCCTCGTCGACTGCGGCACGGCCGACCCCGACCAGGCGGTGGCGCTGGCGGTGCGCCTGGCCGCGCGCGGCGTGCGCATCCTCGACGCGCCGCTATCAGGCTCGAGCGAGCAGATCCGCGACGGCACCGCGGTAATGATGATCGGCGGCGATCGCGAGGACTGCGATGCGCTCGAGCCGGTGCTGGCGGTGATCTCGTCGCGGCGCTTTCTGCTGGGGCCGCCGGGCAGCGGTTCGCGCGCCAAGCTCGCCACCAACCTGCTGCTGGGCCTGAACCGCGCGGCGCTCGCCGAGACGCTCGTGTTCGCCGAGGCGCTCGGCATCGACCTGCCGTCGTTCCTCGACCTCGTGCGCGTCACGCCCGCGTACTCGCGCGCGGTCGACGCAAAGGGCGCGATGATGATCGACGGCACGTTCGTGCCACCGCAATCGCGCGTGGCGCAGCATCGCAAGGACCTGCGCTTGATCGTCGAGGCCGCGGCGCGCGGCGGGCGCAAGCTGCCTTTCGCCGCGACGCATGCGAGCGTGCTCGATGCCGCGATCGCCGATGGCGCCGGCGACCTCGACAACGCCGCCATCATCGACACGATCCGGCACTGGCGCGGCTAGCGCCGCCAGTGCCACCGAACACTACGGAGCCGCAATGAAGACAATACGCGTCGGCATCATCATGAACGGCGTCACCGGCCGCATGGGCACCAACCAGCACCTGATCCGGTCGATCAATGCGATCCGCGCGCAGGGCGGCGTGGCCATCGACGCAGGCACGACGATCATGCCGGACCCGATCCTCGTCGGACGCAACGCCGCCAAGACCGAGGCGTTGGCCAAGGCCCACGGTGTCGCGCGCTGGACCACCGACCTCGACGCCGCGCTGGCCAACAAGGACGATGCGGTCTACTTCGACTCGGCATCCACCGGCCTGCGCCCCGAATTGATCCGCAAGGCCATCGCCGCCGGCAAGCACATCTACACGGAGAAGCCGACCGCGCCCTCGGTGGAGGCGGCACTCGATCTCTACCGGCTGGCCGAAGCCGCCGGTGTGAAGCACGGTGTCGTGCAGGACAAGCTGTGGCTGCCCGGGCTGCTCAAGCTGAAGATGCTGGTGGACTCGGGCTTCTTCGGCCGCATCCTGTCGGTGCGCGGCGAGTTCGGCTACTGGGTGTTCGAAGGCGACTGGCAGCCCGCGCAGCGGCCGTCGTGGAACTACCGCAAGGAGGACGACGGCGGCATCATCGTCGACATGCTGTGTCACTGGCGCTACGTCCTCGACAACCTGTTCGGCAACGTCGAGGCCGTGAGCTGCCTCGGCGCCACGCACGTGCAGGAGCGCTGGGACGAAGCGGGCAAGCCCTACGCCGTCACGGCCGACGACTCGGCATACTCCACGTTCCAGCTCGCAGGCGGCGTGGTGGCGCAGATCAACAGCTCGTGGTGCACGCGCGTGCGCCGTGACGACCTCCTCACGCTGCTGGTCGACGGCACGCACGGCTCAGCGGTGGCGGGACTCACCGATTGCGTGATCCAGCCGCGCGCGGCCACGCCCAAGCCGGTGTGGAATCCCGACGTGCCCAAGACCATCGATTTCCTCGACCAATGGCAGGACGTGCCTGCCAACCGCCTCTACGAAAATGCCTTCAAGGTGGAGTGGGAGCTCTTCCTCAGGCACGTGGTCGTCGGCGGGCCGTTCCGCTGGAACCTGCTCGAAGGCGCCAAAGGCGTGCAGCTGGCGGAACTGGGCCTGCAGAGCTGGAAAGAGCGGCGCTGGATGGATGTGCCGGCATTGCAGCCATGAACGATCGCCTTGCACTGCCGACCCTGCGCCTGCCCGATGCCAATGGCGCATTGGCGCCGTACACGCTGCGCCCAGCGGTCACGTGGACGCCGCCGACGCCGGGCAAGGCGTGGAACCGCGTGGCCTTTGCCGCCGCGCATGTGGTGCCCAACGCGCGTGCTGCCATCGATCCCTGGCTTGGCACCGCGATCGACTGGGATACGACACTCGCGTTCCGCCATCACCTGTGGTCGCTTGGCTTCGGCGTCGCTGAAGCCATGGATACCGCGCAGCGCGGCATGGGCCTCGACTGGCCGACGTCGCTCGAGCTGATCCGGCGCAGCGCGGCGGAGGCGCGGACCGTGCCGGGCGCCGTGGTGTTTTCCGGCGCGGGCACGGATCATCTCGCCTCCGCCCCCGGCGTGACGCTCGCGCAGGTCGTGGCCGCGTACGAGGAGCAGTGCGCTGCCGTGGAAGCCGTCGGCGGCCGCATCATCCTGATGGCCAGCCGTGCGCTGGCGACGTGTGCGCAATCGCCGGACGACTATGCCTACGTATACGAACGCGTGCTGGCGCAGGTGCGCGCACCCGTGATCCTGCATTGGCTGGGCGAGATGTTCGATCCTGCGCTGGCCGGTTACTGGGTCGGCGCCGGTGGCCTTGCCAGCGATCCGCACCATGCCCTTGCCACCGACGTATGCGCGAAGGTGATCGCGAACAACGCCAACAAGGTCGACGGCGTGAAGGTGTCGCTGCTCGACGCGGGCAAGGAAATCGCGCTGCGCAGCCGGTTGCCGGCCGGCGTGCGCATGTACACCGGCGACGACTTCAACTACGCCGCGCTGATCGGTGGCGACGCCAGTGGCCACTCCGATGCGCTGCTCGGCATCTTCGACGCGATCGCGCCGGCGGCCTCCGCGGCACTGACCGCGCTGGCGGACGGCGATCGCGCCGCGTTCGAATCCATCCTCGCGCCCACGGTGCCGCTGTCGCGCCACATCTTTGCCGCGCCCACGCGCTTCTACAAGACCGGCGTGGTGTTCATGGCGTGGCTCAACGGACACCAGGCGCACTTCACGATGGTGGGCGGCCAGCAGAGCGCGCGCAGCATCGTGCATCTGGCCGAACTGTTTCGTCTCGCCGATGCGGCGGGCCTGCTGCGCGATCCCGACCTCGCCGCCTCCCGCATGCGCGCGTTGCTCGCCGTGCACGGTATCGACGGCTGACCCCGATGCGCGAACCGGATTCCCAGTTGCTGTCGCTCAACACCGCCACCGTGCGCGCGCAATGGAAGCTGCCCGACATCATCAGTGGCTGCGCGCGCCACGGCATCCGCGGCATCTCGCCGTGGCGCGACCAGGTGGCGGCGGCCGGACTGTCCGACACGGCAGTGCGCATTCGCGACGCCGGCCTCACGGTGTCCGGCTACTGTCGCGGCGGCATGTTTCCAGCGGTGGACCGCGAAGGTCGCCGCGCCGCGGCGGACGACAACAAGCGCGCGGTGGATGAGGCGTTGACCGTGGGTGCCCAGTGCCTCGTGCTGGTGGTGGGCGGCCTGCCCAAGGAGCGCGACGGGCGCATCGTCTCGAAGGACCTGGCCGGCGCGCGCGAGATGGTGCGCGACGGCATCGGC
>JANNYI010000220.1:0-3892 GCA_031410015.1 Betaproteobacteria bacterium
TTGAAGTCGGGCGCATCCACGCCGATGAACAGCGGCACCCGCGCCGCCAGCAACCGCGCCCGCAGGTCGCGGCGAATGCGCAGCAGTCCCGGCAGGTGTCCGATCACCTCGACGAGGCCGCGAACCGACAGCCGCTCGAGCGGAAACCATGCATCGCAACCCGCCGCCTCCATCTGCGGCCCCGCGATGCCGACGAAACGGACATTGGGATGGCGCGCGCGAACCGCGCGGATCAGGCTGGCGGCCAGCGCGTCGCCTGATGCCTCGCCCGCGACGATGCCGATGGTGACCACACCGGCGGAGCCCGCAACCACGTCCTGCATCAGCGGACGATGCCGCGGGTGGTGGCACCCAGGAAGTCCGCCAGCGGCGCCAGCACCGGTGTCGTCGCCGCGGTCGCGACCAGCCGTGCCCTCGCCTCGTCCAGCGTAAGCCCTTCGCGGTAGAGGACCTTGTAGGCGCGGCGCACGGCGAGGATGTCGTCATTGGTGAAGCCGCGCCGGCGCAGGCCCTCGTTGTTGGTGCCATGCGGCTTGGCCGGGTAGCCCTGCACCGTGACGTACGGCGGCACATCCTGCAGCACCACCGCGTACGCGGCCAGCATCGTGTGCGCGCCGACCCGGCAGAACTGGTGCACGCCTGCGAAAGCTCCCAGTACCGCCCAATCCTCGATCACGACGTGGCCCGCGATCTGCGCGTTGTTGGAGAAGGTGACATTGCAGCCGACAATACAGTCGTGCGCCACGTGGGTGTAGGCGAGGAACAGGTTGTGGTCGCCAATGGCGGTGTCGCCGCGATCCTGGACCGTGCCGGCGTGCACGGTGGAGTACTCGCGGAACACGTTGTCGCTGCCGATCGTGGTGGTGGTCGGCTCGCCGCCATACTTGCGATCCTGCGCGATCTCGCCGATCGAGGCGAACTGGAACACCCGATTGCGCTCGCCGAGTCGCGTGCGCGCCGCGACGACGACATGCGGCCCGAGTACCGTTCCGGCGCCGATGCGGACATTGGCGCCGACGATCGAATAGGGACCGATCGCAACGTCGGCGGCAAGCTCCGCGGTGGGATCGACCACGGCAGTGGGATGAATGGCGGACATCGGGCGACTCACGGTCCCGCGCCCAGCGTGATCACCGCTTCGGCAGCAAGCTGGTCGCCGACCCACGCCTGCACGGCAAAGGCGGTGCCGGCCGTCAGGCGCGACTCGAGGCGCAGCAGGTCGCCGGGGACTACCTGCCGCTTGAAGCGCACGCCGTCAATGCCCGTGACGACGAACCCGGCATTGGCGTCGGTGGCGTGGGCGAGCAGGATCGACAACTGGATGAGCGCTTCGAGTACCAGCACGCCCGGCAGCACCGGATAGCCTGGAAAGTGGCCCTGGAAGTACGGCTCGTTGATCGTCACGCACTTCATGCCGCGCGCTTCGCTGCCCGGCGCGACCGCATCGATGCGGTCGATCAGCAGCGAAGGATAGCGATTGGGCAACGACTGCAGCAGCGACTCCAGCCGGGCCAGCGACAGCATCATGCGGAGTCCCCCGTTGCGTCGCCCTGCCCGCGCAACCGCTTCTCCAGCGCGGCGACGCGCGCTGCAAGATCGCGCAGGCGCCGCAGCTCGGATGCGACGTGCTGCCACTCGCGGTGCGGCAGCATGGGAAAGGAACCGGTGACGGCACCACCTTCCGCAGTGATGGACTTCGATACCAGCGTGGCGGCGGACACCGTGGTGCCGTCGGCAATTGAGATGTGACCGGAGATCATCGCGGCGCCGCCGATGCGGCAATGCCGGCCGATGACGACGCTGCCCGCAATGCCCACGCAGCCGGCGATGGCGGTGTGGGCACCGATACGGCAGTTGTGTCCGATCTGGATCTGGTTGTCGAGCTTCACGCCATCCTCGATCACCGTATCGTCGATCGCGCCGCGATCGATCGTGGTGTTGGCGCCGACCTCGCAATCCGCGCCGATGATCACCCGCCCGACCTGCGGGATCTTCAGCCAGCGGCCGCCGTCGTTGGCCATGCCGAACCCGTCCGCCCCGATGATCGCCCCGGCGAAGATCACCGAGCGCTCGCCGATGGAACAACCGGCATGGATCACGGCATTGGCATGGATGTGCGCTTGCGCCCCGACCACGACGTCGCTTCCAATGTACGCGCCGGGCCCCACCGAGGCGCCCGGGCCCACGCTCGCGCGCGCGCCGATCACAGCGAATGGCCCGATGCCCGCGGTGGCATCAACATGGGCCGTGGGATCGATGCAGGACTGTGCGGCGATGCCGTGCGCGGGGGCGGCCGGCGGGTGCAGCACCGTGGCCACCCGCGCATAGGTGAGATAGGGATTGGCGTGCACGAGCCGCGGCAGGGTCGTTGCAGCGGCATCGGCGGGCGTGACGATGACGGCACCCGCGCGCGTACCGATCAGCTGGTCGCGGTGCCGCGCGTCGGCCAGGAATGTGATGGCATCCGCCCCGGCGCCCTCCAGCGTGCCCACGCGGCGCAGGACCACGCTGCCGTCGCCGTGGACCACGGCGCCGACGGCATCGGCCAATTGACGAAGCGTGAATTCAGGGGGCGGCATGGGTGGCATTGTGCAGGCGCCACCGTCGCGGGAGGCCGCACCGGGCGGCCCGGCGCGGAGCGGGGCTACTTGTCGGCGAGCGCCTTGATGACCTTGTCGGTGATGTCGATGCGCGGACTGGCGAAGACCACCGGGTCCTGCAGGATGAGGTCGAATTTTTCGTCGGCGGCAATCTGCTGGATCACTTTGTTGGCGCGCTCCTGGAGGCTGCCCAGTTCCTCGTTGCGTCGGAGGTTCTGGTCCTCGCGTGCCTCGCGCTGCATCCGCTGCAGGTCGCGCGACTGGTTGACGAGGTCGCGTTCCTTGTTGCGGCGATCGGCGTCCGCCATCGTGGCGCCATCCTTGTCCAGCAGCGCCTGCAGGTCGCGCACCTGTTTCGACAGCCGCTGGATGTCGGCATCGCGTGCCGCGAATTCCTTTTCGAGCTTCTGCTGGGCACGCTTGGCCGGCGCCGCCTCCCGGAACAGGCGCTCCGTGTTCACGAAACCGATCTTGTAATCCGCGGCGTGGACTGCCCCCACAGCGGCAATCAGCAACGATACAAGGATGAAACCTGGAATACGCTTCAAGATGGACTCCTGCGACAGGCTTTCGGGTCCGCGGGTCAGAACACCGAGCCGACCTGAAACTGGAATTTCTGTATTTTATCCTGAGGAATCGAATCGATCGGAAACGCGTAGCTGAATTTGAGCGGGCCGATCGGGGAGTTCCAGGCGAGACCCAGGCCCGCCGAGTAGCGGAAGTTCTCGAAATTGGGCTGAAAGCCGTTGACGTAGATCTGGCCGGCATCGAAGAAGCCGGAAATCCGCACCGAGCGCTCGCCCTTCAGGATCGGGTAGAACAGTTCGGCGTTGCCGACGATCTTGCGCGTGCCCCCGAGTGTATTGCCGTAGATGTCCCGTGGCCCGAGCGAGCCCGCCTGGTACCCGCGCACGGAACCCGGACCACCGGCGTAAAAGGCCTTGAAGAACGGGAACGGCTTGTTGCTGAAGCCCTGGCCATACCCCAGGTCGGCCCGCAGCATCAGCACGAAGTCGCTATACACCGGCCAGAACGACTGGTTGATGTACTGCAGCTTATAGTAGGAGAGGTCGCCGAAGGGCAGTCCGGTTTCGACCAGCGCCGACTGCAGGCGGCCGAACGAGGGGTAGAGGATGTCATTGCGGGTGTCGCGGGACCACCCCGCCGAAAGGATGTAGGCGTAAGTCGGGTTCCCGAAGTCCTGCACATACTGGGTGTAGATCGGCGGGCTGTTGGCAAACAGCGTCAGATCCGTCTTTTCGGCCCGGAAGCCGTAGTTGATCGTGTCGATC
>JANNYI010000221.1:0-9002 GCA_031410015.1 Betaproteobacteria bacterium
CGCAAGCGCTGCGCGAGGCTGAAGCCTCGCCTACAAACCAACGGATAGGCGCGGTCTGCTGCGTTTACTTCGCCAAAAACGCCTTGATGGCGTCGCCCTGCTTCGCCACGTTGAGCACGCCGTCGAGGTGACCGCCGTCCCCCTCGATCACCACGACGTCGGCCACCCCACCCTGCGCCTTGTAGCGCTCGGCGGCGCGGCGCGATAATTCAGGCGGGAAGATCGTGTCGGACGATGCCGGCACGAACAGGATTTTCGCCTTCAATCCCTTCACCTCATCGTCGGTCAACCGGTAGAGCTGGTTGGCCTTCGACGTGTAGATCATCGAGTTGCCGTCCGTGGTCTTGGCGCGCGCGGTGCCGGTCTTGTTGAGCGTGTCCTCGATCGCAAAGAGATTGTTCATCGCGTCCGCGGGATTCTTTGCCGGATCGGCCCACTTGTAGCCGAAGGTCTTTTCCGCCCAGCCCGGCGCGCGCGCGGTGATCGTGACGATCTTCAACGCCTGCGCGATGCCGTCGAGCGGTTCGTCGCGGCCGTAATACTCGCCGTTGTTCCACTTGGGATCAAGCCGGATCGGCAGCGTCCAGACGTCGAGCATCTGCACCACGTAGGGCGAGATGTCGAAACCGGGGCCGATGACGTGAACGACGCGCTCGACCAGGTTCGGATACAGCGCGGCCCACTCCATCGCCTGGATCGAGCCGCCGGATGCGCCCGCCACGGCCTGCAGCTTCTTCACGCCCAGCGAGTCGACGAGCGCCTTGTGCACGCGCACCGTGTCGCGATACGACACCACCGGGAATGTCATGGCATACGGCTTGCCGGTGTCGGGGTTGATCGACGCCGGCCCCGTGGTGGTGACGTTGGGGTCCTTGGTGTTGAGATTGGTCAGCGCATCCGCGCTGATCACGAAGTATTTGTCGGTGTCGAGCGGTCGCCCGGCGCCGATGATCGGGTCCCAGTAGCCGGGCGCGGCGTCGGCGGGCTTGTACTTGCCGGCGGCATGCGACGTGCCTGAATAGAAGTGCGGCACGAAGATCGCGTTGTCGCCCGCGGCGTTGAGCGTGCCGTAGGTTTCGTAGCCGACCTTGACGTCCTTGATGACCTTGCCCGCGCCCGTGGTGAAGCTCGGCAGCGTGAACACCTTTTTCTCCACCGGACCGTCGAAGGCGCGCGCGGCGCCTATCGTGAGGAAAAGTCCCGCCGCGGCGATGCCCGCGAGTTGCCATCCTTTGCGCATGATCGTGCTCCCCTCGTGCAATGCATGGCCGGTCTGGTTGCCGGCATAGCCGCATTCTATAGGTGTGGCCCGCGTCCCGGCATCCGGTTTCATGCCCCCTCGAATTGCCGTAACATGGCCGGGCTCGAATAGACACTTCGCCACGAGGACACCACCTTGCCACGCAACACGAAAATCGTCGCCACGCTCGGCCCCGCGTGCAGCGATCCTGCCGTCCTGCAACGGCTGCTCGCCGCCGGTGTGGATGTCGTGCGCCTCAACTTCTCCCACGGCGTTGCGGCGGACCACATCGAGCGCGCGCGGCTGGTCCGCGAGTGCGCCAGAAAGCTCGGCCGCGAGGTGGCTGTCATGGCCGACCTGCAGGGCCCGAAGATCCGCGTGGGCAAGTTTGCCGACGGCAAGGTCGAGCTGGTCGCCGGCAGGCATTTTGTCCTGGATGCGGAGTGCGAACTCGGCAATGTCGATCACGTCGGGCTCGATTACAAGGAGCTGCCGCAGGATGTGTCCGCCGGCGCGGTGCTGCTGCTCAACGACGGCCTGATCCGCCTCAAGGTGCTGGGGGTGGACGGGCCGCGGATCACGACGGAGGTGGTCGTCGGCGGCACGCTGTCCAACAACAAGGGCATCAACCGGATGGGCGGCGGCCTCACCGCGCCGGCGCTGACGTCGAAGGACATGGACGACGTGAAGACGGCGGCGCTGCTCAAGGCCGATTACCTCGCCGTCTCGTTTCCCAAGCACAAGGAAGACATGTACATGGCGCGCCAGCTACTGCGCGCGGCGGGCGGCACGGCGCTCCTGATCGCCAAGATCGAGCGCGCGGAAGCGATCACGTTCCTCGAGGAGATCATCGACGCGTCGGATGGGATCATGGTTGCGCGCGGTGACCTGGCCGTGGAAGTGGGCAATGCGGCGGTGCCGGGCCTGCAGAAGCGGATGATCCGGATGGCGCGCGAGCGCAACAAGCTCACGATCACCGCCACGCAGATGATGGAATCGATGATCAATGCGCCGATCCCCACGCGCGCCGAGGTGTCCGACGTCGCCAATGCCGTCCTCGACGGCACCGATGCGGTGATGCTGTCCGCGGAAACGGCGGCCGGCAAGTATCCGGTGGAGACGGTCGACACGATGGCGCAGATCTGCGTCGAGGCCGAGAAATCGGACACCGTCGAACTCGACCGCGATTTTCTCAATCGAACGTTCACGCGCGTGGACCAGTCGATCGCGATGGCCACGCTCTTCACCGCCTACCACCACAAGGTCAAGGCCATCGCGTCGCTGACCGATTCGGGGTCGACCGCGCTGTGGATGTCGCGGCACAACTGCGGCTGCCCGATCTACGCGCTCACGCCCAAGATCGATTCGCAGCGCAAGATGGCGCTGTATCGCAACGTGCGACCGTTGTACCTCGAGCAGAGTGCCGACCGCGACTCGGTGCTGCGCGCAGCCGAGAACCTCCTCGTGGCCAAGGGGCAGGTCAAGGATGGCGACCTCATCGTCCTCACGATCGGCGAGCCGATGGGCAAGTCGGGCGGCACCAACACGATGAAGATTGTCCGCGTCGGGGAACACCGATCGTAAGTCGCTGACGCAAGCCGCGCGCCCCGATGCCGCACCTCGATGCCCTGCTGCTGGCCCGGATCCAGTTCGGATTCACGATTTCGTTTCACATCATCTTCCCGGCCATCACGATCGGGCTCGCGAGCTACCTCGCGGTGCTCGAAGGCTTCTGGCTGCGCACGGGCCGTACGGTCTACCGCGATCTCTACCAGTTCTGGATCAGGATCTTCGCGGTCAATTTCGGCATGGGCGTGGTGTCGGGTCTCGTCATGGCCTACCAGTTCGGCACCAACTGGAGCTACTTCTCCGACTTCGCGGGCAGCGTCACCGGTCCGCTGCTGGCCTACGAGGTGCTGACGGCGTTCTTTCTCGAAGCGGGCTTCCTCGGCGTGATGCTCTTCGGCTGGCACCGCGTGGGGCCGGGCCTGCATTTCTTCTCCACCGTCATGGTGGCCCTGGGCACGCTGGTGTCGATGACGTGGATTCTCGCGTCCAACAGCTGGATGCAGACACCGCAGGGCTTCGCCATCCTCGACGGCCGGATCGTGCCCGTCGACTGGATCGAGGTGATCTTCAATCCGTCGTTTCCGTATCGGCTCGCCCACATGGGCGTGGCCGCCTTCCTCGCCACGGCGCTGATCGTCGGCGCATCCGGCGCATGGCACCTGCTGCGCGGCCGCAGCGACGATGCCATCCGCACGATGACGTCGATGGCGATGTGGATGCTGCTGCTGGTGGCACCGCTGCAGGCGATGATCGGCGATCAGCATGGCCTCAACACGCTGCAGTACCAGCCCGCCAAGATCGCGGCAATCGAGGGGCATTGGGAGAACAAACCCGGCGAAGCGGTGCCGCTCACGCTGTTCGGGTGGCCCGACATGGCGCAGGAGAAGACGCTGTACGCGATCTCCGTGCCGCACCTTGGCAGCCTGATCCTCACCCACACCTGGGACGGCCAGATCCGCGGACTGAAGGACTTTCCGCCGGGCGATCGCCCCAACGCGACGATCGTGTTCTGGTCGTTCCGCATCATGGTGGGCCTCGGCATGCTGATGATCGCGCTGGGGCTGTGGGCCGGCTGGGCGCGCTGGCGCGGCTATCTCTATTCGTACCGGCCGCTCCTGTGGTCGGCGCTGCTGATGGGGCCGGCGGGGCTGATCGCCATCCTCGCCGGATGGTTCACCACCGAGATCGGGCGCCAGCCGTGGATCGTGTACGGCGTGATGCGCACGGCGGACGGCGTGTCCGCGCACGGCGCGGTGCCGCTCTTCGTCACGCTGGCGCTGTTCGTCGTCGTCTACTTCGCCGTGTTCGGCGCGGGTGCGTACTACGTGCTGCGGCTCATCCATGCGGGTCCCGCCGCGCCGGATGCGGCCACCCCCGTGCAGGGCGGGCCGGGTCAGTCCCGGCACCCGATGCGGCCCATGTCCGCGGCCCCGGATCCGGCCGCCGCCACCACCACGGGAGCGCAGCGTCATGGGATTTGACCTGCCGCTCGTCTGGGCCGTCATCATCCTGTTCGGCGTGATGATGTACGTCGTGATGGACGGCTTCGATCTGGGCATCGGCATCCTCTATCCGTTCTTCTCCGAAAAGATCGATCGCGACGTGATGATGAATACGGTCGCGCCGGTGTGGGACGGCAACGAGACATGGCTGGTCCTGGGCGGCGCGGGGCTGCTGGCAGCGTTTCCGCTGGCCTACTCGATCATCCTGTCCGCGTGCTACCTGCCGCTGATCTTCATGCTGCTCGGGCTCATCTTTCGCGGCGTCGCGTTCGAATTCCGGTTCAAGGCCAGCGATGCGCGCCGCCACTGGTGGGACAAGGCGTTCATCGGCGGATCGATCGCAGCGTCGTTCTTCCAGGGCGCGACCCTCGGCGCGTTCGTGCAGGGCATCGCGGTGCGCGGTCGCAGCTTCGACGGCGGCGCGCTCGACTGGTTGACGCCGTTCTCGGTGTTCACCGGGCTGGGGCTGGTCGTGGCCTACGCGTTGCTGGGCTGCACGTGGCTCATCTTCAAGACCAGCGGCCCGCTGCAGGCGCGGATGAAGGAGCTGGCGCGGCCGCTGACGCTCGCGCTGCTGGCCACCATCGCAATCATCAGCGTCTGGACGCCGCTCACTCACGATTACATTGCGCAGCGCTGGTTCACGTGGCCCAACATGCTGTGGTTCGCGCCGGTGCCCGTGCTGGTGGCGCTCTGCGTGTGGCTGCTGCTGCGCGCGCTGCGCGGCGAGCCGCACGCGGGTCCGTTCGTGCTGACGCTGGTGCTCGTCTTCCTGGGCTACAGCGGGCTCGGCATCAGCCTGTGGCCCAACATCGTGCCGCCGTCGATCTCGATCTGGGAGGCGTCGTCGCCGCCGCAAAGCCAGGGCTTCGCACTGGTGGGCGCGCTCCTGATCATGCCGCTGATCCTCGTCTACACCGCGTGGAGCTACTACGTGTTCCGCGGCAAGGTGGAGTCGTCGGACAGCTACCACTGATGGAGGACGGCACCCCGATGCGCGCAACCGCGCCGCGCAGCCGGTTCTGGTGGCGGCGCATCGGTTGGCTGGTGTTGCTGTGGCTCGCCGGGGTGCTGACGGTCGGCCTGATCGCGCTGCTGTTTCGCGCGGTGATGGCAGCGGTGGGCCTCACGCGCTGAGGCGGCTGTCCGCCGGGCCGCCCGCGGTCAGGGCGCGTCGCGCCCGTGGCACTGCTTGAACTTGCGCCCGCTGCCGCAGGGACATGGATCGTTGCGGCCGACCTTGGGCTGCGCGCGCACGACCGGCTCGCGGGGACGCGTGATGTCGGCAATGTCCAATACGGCATCGACCACTGTTTCGATCGCATGGTCGAGATCATCGAGCGGATGCTCGCGGTCGATGTGCGCGCGTTCCTCGCGCATCGCCCGCGCATCCTCGCCGTCGTCATCGGGATCGATCGGCAGGTGCCGCAGGATGTGCACAAGTGTTTCGCTCAGGTCGTCGTTCTCGTCGGCCAGGTCGAACACGGCCGGAAACTCCCGCATGGCGGCCAGGAAGCCCGCGGCCCACGACCAGAGCGCTGCAAATTCATGTTTCCGGGAGGGAGGCGTCCCGACTTCCGGCGCGACGTCGTAGACGATCGGATCGAACGGCTCGCGCGCGAGGATGTGTGCTGCCAACGTGTTGTGCCGGCGCATGACGAGATCGAGCACGCGCTGCACCTGCGCCGGATCGCCTGGGATCATCGGCTCGCCGTCGGGCGCGGCAAACACCGGCGGCAACCAGTCCGACGGCATCACGAGCCGCGGCTGCAACAGCAGGCCAACCATATAGCCCTCCAGCATCGCGACATCGAACGAATCGCGTTCCTCCGGCAGCGCGGCCAGCACCTGGTCGAGTTCGTCGATCTCGCGATCGGTCAGAGGGCGGGAAAGCGGAACGCGGGGGATGGACGCGGTCATTGAACACGTATGGTAGCGGAGGAGTAAAGTGCACGGGTCAATTCCTTATCCTGGGCTCGAGGTCCCATTCGCGTGCACGACCCGTCCGCAGTCACCACCTACCTCTTCACCGACATCGAAGGCAGCACCGGGCACTGGGAGCGCGAGCCGGAACGGATGCAGGCGGCGCTGGCCCGGCACGACGAGGTCTGCCGTTCGTGCGTGGGGGCCCACCGTGGCACCGTCGTGAAGACCACCGGCGACGGCATCCTGGCCGTGTTCGGCGACCCGTTCGACGGCGTGCAGGCAGCCGTGGCGCTGCAGCTCGCGCTGGTGGAGGCAGACGCCGCCAATGCACTTGTGCTCCGTGTCCGCTGCGGACTGCATGCGGGCGTGGACGCGCAGCGCGACAACGACTACTTCGGCAACGCCGTGAACCGCGCGGCCCGGGTGATGAGCGCGGCGCACGGCGGCCAGATCCTGGTATCGCAGGTGGTCGCCGCCCTCGTCGCCAACCGGCTGCCGCAGGCGCAGGCGTTGCTCGACCTGGGCGCGGTGCGGTTGCGGGGCCTCGCCGATCCGGAGCATGTGAGCCAGGTCGTGCACCCCGCGTTGCAGCGGCAGTTTCCGGCACTGCGCTCGCTCGCGGAAACGCCGAACAACCTGCCCCAGCAGCTCACCTCGTTCGTCGCCCGCGAACGCGAGCTGGCCGAAGTGACAAGGCAGCTCGGCGACACGCGCCTGCTGACGCTGGTCGGCGGCGGCGGATTCGGCAAGACACGGCTGTCGCTGCAAGTGGCGGCGACGGTGCTGGACGATTTTCCGGACGGCGTGTGGCTGGTCGAACTCGCCTCCACCAGCGCCGCACGGCTCGTGCCGCAGGCGGTGGCATCGGCCCTCGGCGTGAAGGAAGATCCGGGGTTCCCGGTGCTGGATGCGCTGCTCAAGTTCGCGCGCGAGCGGCGGTTCCTGCTCGTCCTCGACAACTGCGAACACGTTGTGCACGCGTGCGCCGAGCTCGCACGGCAGCTGCTGGAAACAGCCTCCGGCGTGACGATCCTCGCGTCGAGCCGCGAGCCGCTGGCGATCCGCGGTGAGAGCATGTACCCGTTGGCTCCGTTGCCCGTTCCGGCGCCCGCGCCAACGTCGCGCGCGGAAATCATCAACACCTGCGCCGCCGTGCAGCTCTTCACCGACCGCGCCACCGCCGCGCAACCGTCATTCCGGATCACCGACGAGAACGCCGCCGCCGTCGCCGAAATATGCCGTCGGCTCGACGGCATTCCGCTGGCGCTGGAACTTGCGGCGGCGCGCCTGCGCTCGATGCCGATCGAGCGAATCGCGGAGCGCCTGTCCGACCGCTTCCGGCTGCTGACGAGCGGCGACCGCACGGCACTCCCGCGCCAGCAGACGCTGCGCGCGCTGATCGACTGGAGCTACGATCTGCTCGACGAGGATGAGCGCACGCTGTTCCGGCGGCTTGCGGTGTTCGCCGGCGGCGCCACGCTCGAGGCTGTGGAAGCGATCGGCGCGGGCGACGGCATGGGCGCCGACGTGCTGGCGCGGCTGGTCGAGAAGTCCCTGGTCACGCTCGACGCCGTCGGCGAACGCTATCGGATGCTGGAGACGGTACGGGAATACGCGCTGGAACGGTTCGTCGCGTCCGGCGAGATGGACGCGGTGCAGACCCAGCATCTTGCGTTCTATCTCACGATGGTCGAGGCAGCGACGCCCGATTGGAACGGACCGAAGCAGAGCGCATGGCTGGCGCGCTTCGACACCGAGCGCGAGAACATCATCGCGGCCCATGCGTGGTGCGATCAGGCCGAGGACGGTGGTCAACTCGGACTTCGCCTCACGCGCGCCGCCTATTTCTATTGCATGCATCGCGGGCTGCTTGCGCTCGGATTCACCGCGATCGTCGAGGCCTTGCAGCGACCGGGCGCGCAAGTGCGCAACGTCGAGCGCTGCCGGGCATTGTCGGCCGCAGGCAATTTCGCCACCAACATGGGCCGGCACGACGAAGCGCTGCAATACCTGAAGGACAGCCTCGCGATCGCGCGGGAACTGGGCGACCGCGAACGTATCGCCATCACCCTGCAACCGCTCGGACGAACCTATATGGCGCTGGGCGAACTGGATATCGCCTGCACGCACCTCGAGGAGGCGCTGACGTTGGCCGAGGCCGGAGGTCGCCAGCGCGAGATCGCCGCCGCACTCAGTTGCCTTGTCCAGTTGCGGCGTGCCGAAGGCAACTACGATGCGGCGATGGCGTTGTCCGGGCGATGCCTGGCGCTGGCCCGCACCACGGACGATCCGGAGAGCGTCGCGAGCAGCCTGCTCAACCTCGCCATGGTTGCGACAATGCGCGCGGACCTCGAGGGTGCGAGGCAGGCGATCGGCGAGGCCATGCGCATTGTCGAGGGTGGAGGGTCGCGGCTCAACGGGCAGGGTCTCCTGACCGCGGTGGCAGGATTGGCCGCGGCAATCGAGGATTGGAGCGGCGCGGCACGGTACTTCGGCGCCGCCGAAACCGAGGCCGCCATCTCCGGCCTGCAGCGTGACCGCGCGGACCAGAACTTTGTCAGCGGCCACATGGCCCGGGTGCGCGCGCAACTCGGCACGGCGGCGTTCGATGCCGCCACCGCCGCCGGAGGCGCTCTGGACTATGCGCCTGCGCTGGCGGACGCCCGCGCATGGCTCGAACGGCAAGGCGTGCCTGCACTCGCGGCCCCTGTGCAATGAACGTCAGCCGGACGCGCGCGCCGCCACGCCGGCAACGTCGTGTTCAG